>DBFJSK010000260.1:0-2391 GCA_048403675.1 Tannerellaceae bacterium
CCCCGAACCATATCGGAAACGATGCCGCCATCTTCTCCCTCACCGCCGAGTACTTGCGCCGCGAAGGTTGCGAGGTTTCGGAATACATCGAATCCGATTTGTTGCTTCACGATCCGGCGCAGCCTTGTATCTTCAATATGGTGAGAGACTGGAAATCGATCTACAAACTTCAGCAATTGGAAGACCGGGGTTATCGCGTCATCAACTCCGGCTACGGCATTGAGAATTGTACGCGCGAAAAAATGACGCGCCTGCTTCTGGACGGCCATATCCCCCACCCGGCCAGCCTTATCCTGCCTACCGACGAAGACCCTACGGAGGCTCTTGAGAGCGCCGGCTTCCACAATTGCTGGATCAAACGGGGCGATTTCCACGCCATTCACCGGGAGGACGTTACGTATGTACGCAATCCCGAAGAGGCGCACAGTATCCTCCGGGAATATGCTATCCGCGGCATCGAGCGGGCGGTAATCAATGAGCACCTGGTGGGCGATCTCGTGAAATTCTACGGTGTGGCCGGTACCGATTTCTTCTATTGGTTCTATCCTTCCAACCATCACCACAGTAAATTCGGCCTCGAACAGATCAACGGCACGGCCAAAGGCATTCCTTTCGACGAGGTCAGCCTCCAGCAGATCTGCCATGAGGCGGCGGGCGTGCTGGGCATCTATATTTATGGCGGCGATTGTATCGTGTCCGACGACGGGAGGATGCGCCTGATCGATTTTAACGATTGGCCTAGTTTCGCTCCCTGCCGTGAGGCGGCTGCTCCTTATATCGCGCAGTGTATCCGCCGGTTTATCACGGGCTGAATGTGCGGGCCAAGGACTGAGGGGCAGGAAGTAGAAAGCCGAAAGAGTAAGGGCTAGCTCCAAAGGGTAAACGGCAAAGAATGGCACACGCAAAAGGGTAGTCGCTAAAGAGTTAACGGCAAAGAACGGCAAAGGCGAAAAGGTAACCGCCAAAGGGTTAACGGCAAAGAATGGCAAAGGCGAAAGAGTTAACGGCAAAGGATACCGGGCATCCGGCATCCGGCTAAGAATAAAAAGTAAAGAGCAACGTATCTTTCGCCTTCCTTTTCCCGGCATACCTTTTCCTAGATGCTCCCTTTCCCAGGTACACCTTTTTCTAGGCACACCTTTTCCTAAGTGCTCTTTTTCCTAGGTGACCCCTTTTTCCGGTGGTTAGTAAAAAACCGTTTTCCGCTACGCGTTTCCCCCTGATGCCGAAGGCGTAGAAGAAAGCCCCATCGTCACTTTAACCGGCAACACAGAAAGAAAATAAACGAAAAAGAAAAAGAAAAGATAATAGATTGTTATGAATCAGACAAAGACAACACCCAGTCTTGAATCGACGCTCAAGTCGATGGATACCGAAGAATTTATCGACATTCACTTTTACCGGCCTATCGGCTACCGTTGGGCTCTTTTTTTTAGGCGTCTGGGCGTCAGCCCGAATGCTATCACCATCGCCAGCATTTTCATCGGCATCGCTTCCGGCGTCTGCTTCTATTTCACGAGCCTCTATATCAATATCCTGGGCATGCTCCTTTTGATCTGGGCCAACTCCTACGACAGCGCCGACGGTCAGCTTGCCCGCATGACGGGACAGAAATCGGCTCTGGGGCGTATCCTGGACGGGGCGGCGGGCGACCTATGGTTTTTCGCTATCTATTTCGCTATTTGTCTGCGTCTGACGCCTACCTGGGGCATCTGGATCTGGCTGCTCGGGGCGGTGACGGGTTTCTTCCACAGCAAGCAAGCGGCGATGGCGGATTATTACCGCAATATTCATCTTCTCTTTTTGAAAGGAAAAGACGGCAGCGAGCTGAGTTATTCTCCGCAGTTGAAGGAGAATTACAAGAAAATGAGTTGGAAGCGCGATTTTATTTATAAGCTTTTCGAAACGTTTTATATCAATTACACGGTAGGGCAGGAGAAGTTGACGCCTTGTTTTCAACGGCTGATGGCGCTTATCCGCTATCGTTTTCACGGGCAGGCGCCGGAAAGCTTCCGCTCCGCTTTTCGCCAAAAGAGTTTGCCGTTGATGAAGTATACCAATATGCTTTCTTTTAATACGCGGGTGATTGCGCTTTTTGTCAGTCTTTTTATCGGGCGGCCCTGGCTTTATTTCGTGTTCGAACTGACGGTGCTGAATGCGATGTTGGTGTATATGATCGCTTCGCACGAGCGTTTTTGCTGTGCTTTTGCCAAAGAGTTGGGTAAGGACTCGTCCTGTCCGGGCGGGAATACGTCTGCCGACGGCACTGAGGAAGGGAAGAGGTAGAAAGAAAAGAAGGGTATCTTCCGGCAAAGCTTTCTATAAGAGAAAAAATGAGTAGAAAGCAATCCCGCAGAAGGCTTCTAAAGAGAAGAAGCAAAAAAGAAAGCA
>DBFJSK010000261.1:0-2767 GCA_048403675.1 Tannerellaceae bacterium
ATACCTGGCCCAATACTACCGCAACGTGCATCTGCCGGAAGTAAGAAACATCCTGGCGGCTTCCCGTAGCCGTGAAGAAACAGCGCACGACACAGCTTCGGAAGATCAGGAAAACGGCCGCAGGAAAAGAAAAAGTCCGGCCTACCAGCGCGCCACCCTGCGCAACGAATTAGCCGTCCTTGGCCGCGCCGCCCATATGGATCCTTATACGCCTGGCGAAAGCGTGGAAGGCTATCTCGACAAAGCCGAAGAAGCCTTGCGGGTGCGTTCCGACAATTTCACCGCGCTCCTGAACCGCAAGCAGCAACAACTTATCGACGCCATCGGCGCCGATGCGTTCAACCGGTTGAAGAAAACACACCATAACCTGGCGGTGGAAGAACTGGTGCTCAATACGGCATCGAACCGGTTTTATGTAGAGGCTCATCATCGCATTTATCCCAAGATCGGAACGATTTATTTCGATCCGGAAAGCCCCGCGGGCCGCGCTCCTTTCTACAGCCACGCCAAAAAACTGGGAAGTTATCAATTTTCTACTTTTACCTTTAATTTATTAATGTTAGGAATCTTTGGTTTATTGGTAATTATCCTTATCTTCGCAGAGTTTCCGGGACGTTTCCTCGAAAAGGGCAATCGGTATTGAAGCAAGTATAATACATATAATTAAATAAGAAAAACGTATGAAAAGGAGTTTTGTCAGTCTGCTCGCTGTAGCAGCAATCGTATTCGGCCTGGCTTCCTGCAACAACAAAGCCAAACAGGAAGAGGCTGCCAACACGGAAAAAGAAGCGGTAATCGCCGGTGAAGTATCGAAAAGTTTGCTTACCGCAGAACTGAAAACGGAAGTGACGCAGTTCCTTAAAGATATGCCCCAATCGGATCTGGCTTACAAGCTGGCTACAGGCGAAGTGACGATTAGCGTGGCCAATACCGACTTCATGTTGCCCGTCGCTCAAGCGGCCGACCTGACCACACAGGCTCAGAAGGCACGCGCTTGCGGTATGTATTTCGCCGACCTGAACATCCTCAAAGCGATGAAAAAGCCCACGACCGACGTAGAAAACGTATTGGTAAAACTGACAACCGAACTGAATATCCCCTTTGTGATCGACATCATGAAAGAATCGGCCCCCGAAGGCGCCACAAAAGAAGAAGTGAACGCTTTTATGAAAGCACAGGAAGACAAACTGATCGATGCCATGATGGAAAACGACAAGGCTGATATCGAAATTGAAATGTTGGGCGGCATGTCGGTTGAATATGCCTACCTGCTGGCTAATCCCGGACTGGTTGTAAAAGGTGACGCCGTTTCGGCCGGCCTGAGCGAAAATATGGTGAAACGTCTCGATACGCTGAATCAGATCGTATCCGACCTATCGAAATATTATCCCGACTTGTCGCAACTGGGCACGACGATCGCTCCGCTGAAAGACATGGTCGTATCGGTGAATGCAGCCCGCGCAGCTCAGAAAGACATCGAAGCCATGCGCACGACTTTACTGAAATAGCAATCGTTTTTACTTCTTTGTATATCGGAGTTTTTTCACCCCTTTTTACATCGGACAAATAAGTAACAAAGTCCGTTGCGATGGTAAACAGTATACATTGCGACGGACTTTTGCATTCCTATTCCCAGGCCTATATCCTATCTCTCCAGTCTCTTTGGGCTTTCGCCTAAGACTGATCCCGAACAGACTATCCGACCACTCCCCCCCCCTTGAAAGAAAACTTTCCCTTTTTTTCGGGGATACCGCAGAAAACACGATAAAAAGCCGGAACAACGACATCCCTAAAGAAACAACTTTGCCGGAAGATTGTTACTTTTACATCGTATCTAAAACAATTCCATCGCATCAAAAAACAGTCTGTTATGAACCGACAAGCACTCTTTCTTTTCTCTCTCCTGCTGGCCATTCTGCTGGCCGGCTGTATGCCGGGTACCCCCGGAAGTAACACTACAGGCAACACGGCCGAAGTACACAAACAAACCTATACCTTTGCCGTCAAAGACAAAGATACGCTCCGGCTCGATAAATACGAACAGATCGGTACGCCAGGCGATACGGCGGCCAAACCGGTTATTTTATTCGCTTTCGGCGGAGGTTTCAAAGGGGGAGAACGAGATCATGAAAGCTATATCCCTTACTTCCGGTTTCTGGCTCAAAACGGTTATGTAGTCGTCTCCACGGATTACCGCACGGCACTCAAAGGCATCGATCCCTCCGGAATGACTGATCCCGGACAATTCGCCTCTGCCCTGCAAAATGCCATCGGCATGGCTGTAACAGACTTTTTCGACGCCACCCGATATATCCTCGACAACAGTGAAGCATGGAAAATAAATCCCCGGCAAATCATTGCTTCAGGCTCCAGTGCAGGGGCCGTCACTACCCTGCAAGCCGAATACGAATTATGCAACCGGACACCTCTCACCCACAAGCTACCGTCCACATTCCATTATGCCGGCGTCCTTTCTTTTGCCGGAGCCATCTGTAGCACAGGTGCGCCTGAATGGAAAGAACAGCCGTGCCCTCTGATGCTTTTCCACGGGAATGCCGATCCGGTCGTCCCCTTCGACAAGGCTCTCCTGAACGACACAGGCTTATGGGGGTCGCATTTCATAGCGGGACAAATGCAGGAAAAACAATATCCTTATTTTTTGTATGTAGTGGAAAATGCAGGACATGAGATAGCGGGCATACCGATGGATAACCATCGATACGATATTTTGAGTTTTCTGAACCGATTCGTAAAAAATCACCAGCAA
>DBFJSK010000262.1:0-4182 GCA_048403675.1 Tannerellaceae bacterium
GGCATGTTCGGCAGGTTCTCGGTACGTCCCATGTGAATTTCGTATCCCCTACAAGGGAATGCCGTTGCAGTTTCCGTTGTCTCCGCGTTGCGTTGAGGCGATTCGGCGGCATAGGATAGGCCTGCTACCGGTAAAAAAGCAAACTGGCTTTGCCGGGTGATTTTTTCCGGTTCGAGCACAGTACACTGAGGCAGAAGTCCCAGGCCGGGCACCCCCGGCAAGTCTCCTTCAATCCGGTCAGGATCTTCCAACCGGGCGCCCATCATCTGGTAGCCGCCGCAAATGCCGATGACCTTTTTGCCCGCTTTGTACGCCCTTACTATCGCATCCGCTACGCCCGAAGCCCGGATACTTTGTAAATCGGCCAAGGTGTTTTTGGAACCCGGCAACAAAATAATATCCGCTTTTTCCACCTCTTCGGGCGTATGCGTATAATAAGGATTAAAACGCGGGTCGGTATCCAATACATCGAAATCCGTAAAATTCGACATGCGCCGCAGCAACACGATGGCCACGTTGATCTTTCCTTCGCGGTATGTGTTCGTTTTCATATCCAACGCTACCGAATCTTCCTCTTCAATTTTAATATCGCGAAACCAGGGAATCACGCCCACCACCGGTACGCCGGTCAGTTCCTCCAGCATCCGGCGCCCGTCATCGAAAAGGGAAGCATCTCCCCTGAATTTATTGATAATTACCCCTTTGATAAGCGCTTTTTCTTCCGGTTTGAGCAAAGCGATTGTTCCATAGACGGAACCGAATACGCCGCCCCGGTCGATGTCGGCTACCAGGTAAGTAGCCGCCCCGGCTTTGAGCGCCATCCGCATATTCGTAATGTCGCGGTCGCGCAAGTTCAGTTCCGAAATGCTGCCCGCTCCTTCCAGAACAATCGGATTATACTGCGAAGCCAGCCGGTGAAAAGCCTGTACAGCCGCTTCAAATAACGCTTCTTTCTGATTATGCACGCCGAAATAATCCTTGGCCGAAAGATTTCCCACCGGGCGTCCGCACAGAATGACTTGCGAACTCTTGTCGTTGGTCGGTTTGAGCAATACCGGATTCATATCGGTATGCGGAGCCAAACCGCATGCTTCGGCCTGTACTACTTGCGCCCGCCCCATTTCGCCGCCCTCGATGGTCGAATAGGAATTGAGCGACATATTCTGTGCTTTGAAAGGCGCGGGACGGTACCCATCTTGCCGGAAAATACGGCAAAAAGCCGCGTTGATGACACTCTTTCCTGCATCCGAGCAGGTACCGACAAACATGATGGGCTTCAATCGTTGTTTCATATTTCGCATGGGAGTTTGTAATTCCAGGTTGCAAAGCTAATCAAAAATAAGAAATACATTTCCTCCTTTCCCGAGGAATCCGCGTTTCGAAACAGACAAATCCCTCTCCCAAGCCAGCCTGTTCGCCAAAAAAAATTATCTTTGCCGGTGTTTTGGAATTGTTAATCAGCTAAACTTACTTCCCCCGGAATGTCCGGCTAGAGAAAGAAAATAACGCATACAAATTCCGTTGTTCGTCACTTTTAAAAAGTATGTATCCCGGTTATCCGGAAAAAACATTTCTTCGAATGGCCACCCGATTTCGGAAATTATGCGCCGTTGCCGGGAGAAATGACGAACGTGTCGGTTATTTATATACTTTTGTGTCGGCTTTACAAATAACAGCTTTTTGGGAAAGTTTACATGCCAATCAGTCCCTGGCGGAGAATTAAAAAAGAAAATCGAAAAAAGAATAATATATCAAATAAAAAAAGAAAAATGGAATCGATCAGACAAATATACCGGATCGGCCACGGGCCGTCCAGCAGTCACACCATGGGGCCGATGCGGGCCGCTCAAACCTTCCTCGAACGCAATCGCGGCGCCGTTAAATTCAGAGTAACCCTTTACGGAAGCCTGGCCGCCACCGGCAAGGGCCATATGACGGACGCCGCCATCCTGGAGGTATTGCGTCCGGTTGCGAAAACGGAAATCGTGTGGGAACCCAAAATATTCCTTCCCTTCCACCCCAACGGTATGTTGTTCGAATCGTACGATGAAAACGGAGAAGAATTGGATTCCTGGAACATTTACAGCATCGGAGGGGGCACGCTGGCCAATGAAACCTTCAACGAACTCAAGACCGCCCAGGTGTACGACATGGAAAGCATCAAAGAAATCCAAGCCTGGTGCGAAAAAACAGGACATTCCTATTGGGAATATGTGGAGCAATGCGAAGGCCCCGCCATCTGGGACTACCTGGCCGAAGTCTGGCAAGTGATGCAAGACGCCGTCCGCAACGGTCTGGAAGCCGAAGGCATTCTGCCCGGCGGTCTGGGCATACGGCGTAAAGCCTCCGACTACCTGATCCGGGCCAAAGGATACGGCAGCAGCATCAAGAGCCGGGGAATGGTGTATGCGTTCGCCCTGGCCGTATCGGAAGAAAATGCCGCCGGGGGTAAAATCGTTACCGCCCCCACCTGCGGTTCCTGCGGGGTTATGCCGGCCGTTTTATACCATCTGAAAGATACCCGCGAATTCCGCGACTCTCGTATTCTCCGCGCCCTGGCTACGGCCGGGCTGTTCGGTAACGTAGTGCGTACAAACGCTTCCGTATCCGGCGCCGAGGTAGGATGTCAAGGCGAAGTAGGTGTTGCCTGCGCAATGGCCGCCGCCGCCGCCAGCCAGTTATTCGGCGGAACCCCGGCCCAGATCGAATACGCGGCCGAAATGGGTTTGGAACACCATTTGGGCCTCACCTGCGATCCGGTCTGCGGCCTGGTACAAATCCCCTGCATCGAACGCAACGCTTTTGCAGCCGCCCGCGCTCTCGACGCCAATACCTTCTCGAACTTCTCGGACGGCAAACACCGCGTCAGCTTCGACCAGGTCGTAGAGGTGATGCGGCAAACCGGCAACGATTTGCCCAGCTTGTATAAAGAAACATCGGAAGGAGGCCTGGCTAAGAACATGGAGACGGAAAATTGAAACGCTCCCAATCGAAGTACGTAAAAGAATAAGGACGAACAAAAAAACAGCATAAACCAGTAAAGAAGAAACAAGCTCATTTATGAAACGAAACCTCATGTACACCTTGGTGGCCTTGGCCACCCTTGCCGGATGTCAAAACCGGCCGAAAACCCCGGCCCAGACCCCGGCCCAGACGCCGGCCAAAAGCGGCAATCCCCTGTTCGAGGAATGGTATGCCGACCCCGAAGGCATTATCTACGACGATACCTATTGGATTTACCCCACCCGGAGCGACCTCTACGAAAAACAAACCTTTTTCGACTGTTTTTCCTCCAAAGACCTGGTAACGTGGACAAAACATCCGGCCGTACTCGATACCGCCTCCGTCCGCTGGGCGAAAATAGCCATGTGGGCCCCCGCCGTCCTTCGCAAAGACGGACGTTACTATCTATTTTTCGGTGCTAACGATGTACATGAAGGCGAAATAGGCGGCATCGGCGTCGCAGTGGCCGACCGTCCGGAAGGCCCCTATGCCGATTTGCTGGGCAAACCCCTTATCAACGAAATCGTAAACGGAGCCCAACCCATCGACCAATTCGTTTTCCACGACGACGACAACGGATATTATATGTATTACGGCGGTTGGGGCCATTGCAACGTAGTCCGGCTGAAGGACGATTTCACCGGCCTCCAACCTTTTGAAGACGGAGAAATGTACAAAGAAATCACCCCCGAAGGCTATACGGAAGGCCCGTTCATGTTCAAGAAAAACGGGAAATACTACTTTATGTGGAGCGAAGGCGGTTGGGGACTTCCCAACTATTCGGTAGCTTACGCCATCTCCGATTCCCCCTTCGGGCCTTTCCAACGGATCGACAAAATCCTGCAACAAGATCCCGCCATAGCCACCGGCGCCGGTCACCATTCGGTAATGCACGTGCCCGGCACCGAGGATTATTACATCGTCTATCACCGCCGTCCGCTGGATAACAAAGGCCGCGACCACCGCGTTACCTGCATCGATAAAATGACCTTCGACGCCGACGGAAAAATCCAACCCGTCCAAATGACTTTCGAAGGGGTGGAAGCGCACCCGATACGATAACCGGGCTAACCCGGTATAACCAAAGCAATCGCGTCGGCCGCCTTCTCCCTTGCGGCTGCCGCTTGCGATAATTTGTTAAAATATCTGCTAACCCGGCAAATAAACTGATTTTTATTT
>DBFJSK010000263.1:0-6904 GCA_048403675.1 Tannerellaceae bacterium
AGTAATTCGTCCTCTTTTTTAGTATTACAGGAAAAAAACAACAAAAACAAACCTATATATATAATCCATTTCATCGTATCTCAGGAATTTAATAAATAAAAAACTTAGCAAGTGCTTACCTGCCATTGCTAAGTTTTCACTCTCAATTTTTGTTAATTAAAGGGGTTTTGCATTACACACTGTCTGAATATAATTACCCGAAGGGGTAACAATGACAGTCGAACACTCGGAATTCGGATCATCTTCACAATCATTAGCTGCCGCATCCGGTAATCTCTAATAGCAAAGACATGGATAGTGGCACTTAGCGCAAGCCCTAGAAACAGCCCCACTCCCCAAATTACAAATCTATACTTTTTCATAGGCTCGTAATTTAGAATTGTTACAATTTTATTTAAAAAAAACGGATAAAACAAGCCAATCCCCTTTTTTCACCTCTCCTGGAGCAAAAAATCTTTTTTAAAAATAAATGATACAGCTTCGCCCCCCTATCCCTTTTTATCTCATCCGTTAGAACTAAAAAGATCCCGCACTTTCAAGCTTTTCATTTCCCGATCTTTTATTTTGGTTCCTTCTTCCCATTCACCGATCATTAGCGGCGAATCCGGATCATGCCGCTGATGGTTGCCAGCCGCAGTCTGATAATTTCCTTGGATAGCATAACAATAAATACAACCGTTCAAGCAACTTTCGTACGTGCCGATGTCGATACTTTCCACGCAATTACAAATATCCCGTTGATTTTTATCCTTCTTCGCCCGGATCGGACAACCGACAAGCTGTTCGACCAACTCGCCGTCTACACACAAGCCGCTCGGAATACCTAAAAGCCTCAGATCGACCTTGCGTGTACAGGTATTCAGTGTAACCGGATACTTATCGACCGTTGTTTTAAAGGATCGGGCCATTTCTTCTATCTCATTCGGCGTCAAAGGATGAATATCGAAAGCGCTTACCGCTTGGCGGATATGATAATAAGGATCGATAAAACCCAGCATACACTTTTCCGTATACGGATACAATTCCTCCGCCATGCGCGCAAAGGCCTCTTTGTGAAAATCGACCGTATACTTTTTGTTGGTAAATAAAGGGTCATACCGCCAGATAACTTTCTCTTTTCCTATTTTATCGGAAAGCGCTTTGAAGGTATCTATCCTTTTTTCGAGGGAAGGCAAATGAACTTCTATCTCTTTTCCATACGGATTGACCGTATATTGAAAATAATAAGTATAGTTCTTCAACCGATCCAGACTATCAAGCATAGGCCTGGCGTTCTTTGTCCAAAAGACGATACAATCCACGACTTTAGGATCGAGCGAGATGCGGCTAATCATTTTCGGATTATAAGGATTGGGTACTAAAAGAAAACCCTCCTTTATCCGGTTAAAAAACCATTTCGAATAGAAAGCCGGAATATCCGTCCGGCGACTGGCGCTAATTATCATCTGATTATCTATTTTACAAGCTGTTTTTATCGTTTCTTTCCCCTTTCAAGTTCACAAAACGCTAAGTTTTAACGATTTTCCGCACAACGGCATACCCGTTGACGGCGCGCGATTTTTGGGGTTCGCCCCGCCGGCCTTCACCGTCGCACCCTGCGGATATTCCGGATCATTCGCTCGTGAAGGAATAACGCGAAATAGCTACCTTTCGTATCGGTAATCCGCCTTTTTATTTGCCCAACCAACGTACAACTATTTTACACACCTCTCTCTTCCTTCTCGCCCCATCCTTTGCTTTACGGGGAAAACGGATAGCAAAACAGCTCATTTCCAACTTACGCCTTACCCGATAAATAAATCAAGAACAAACCTACGCAAATAACGGCAATGCCGACAGCGGTATAAATCCATTCTTTCCGGGTTTTACGTTCTTTGTTTATCAATACGCCGCCGGCTATAGAAACGATCACAGCCGTCTGGCTGACAGGATAAGCAATCGCCAGCCCCAATCTGGCCTGCGAAAGCAACAAGGCGATATTTCCTACTCCCCAGATAATGCCGATCACACTGTTGCGAAACGACAGCCGGCTGAAAGGTTGCGATTTGAACATCACCAGGCTCATCACCGATATAGCCGCCACCTGGCCGATGGATTGAGGAAATACGCTGTTCCAACCATCTATCCGGTAATATTTCAGTATTCCGACATAAGCGGTAAATCCCAGCGAAGCAATTACGTTAATCAGTATCCCCTTCCCCCATTGCGGTTTTTGAGCGCCAGGCTTCTTCTGTTGATAAGAAGTAAAGAAAATACCGGCGATAATAAGTGCCAAAGCCATAAACCCATACAGTTTGGCGGCAGGTGCAGCCCATTCGCCCAACAGCACGCCCAACAGCGAGGTGCCGATAATCTGCCCCCCGTTCAGCATGGGAGTAGCCCGGGAAACACCTAAATAATTTATTCCCAGAAACTGCCCGACCGATCCGATCGACCAAAAAAGTCCGGATAAAAAACCGATCACGAAAATAGAAAGGGAAAGTTCCGGCCGGCGAAAGATCAGCACGGCCAGCGAAAACACGAACCCGCCCAAAGCAATTCCCATCGATTGCTCGGTCGGTTTGCCCCCGATCAAGGTTCCGATAACCGGAATCAGACCGAAGGATACGACAGGGATAAAGGCTACCAGCCATTCTACTACATCCATACGTTATGTTGTTCAAGCGTCGGGGCCTAAAATGGATAAGGCACCGTCCACCGTATAAGTACTTCCGGTTACATACGAGCTGGCGTCCGACGCCAGGAACAAGGCCACATTGGCTACTTCGGCCGGATCGCCGCCCCGGTGGAAAGGGATGATGTTTTCAGCCCTTTTCAATTTTTCCGGATCGCTGATGACTTTTTCATTGATCGGCGTCAAAATCATACCCGGCGCTATGTTATTGACGGTCATCTCGCGGTCGGCCAGTTCCAACGCCATCGTATAGGCCAAATTGCGCATACCGGCTTTGGCGGCATTGTAATTTGCATTGCCCCGCACATTGATGTATTGATGGATGGAAGTGACATTGATAATCCGGCTGCCTTTATACGTCCCGTATTTTTTCTTCATCCGCAGAAAAGCGCGACTGCAAAAGAAGGGGCCGTAGAGGTTGATTTTGATCACGTTGTCCCATTGCTCGGTAGTCATTTCCTCGACTGGCGTTTGGCTTCCGTTGATGCCGGCGTTATTGACCAAAATATCCACATTCCCGAAATCGGCATCGATTGCCTCGAAAAATGCTTCGATTTCGCTTTCGTCGCCTACATTCACCCGGTAAGCTTTCGCTTTACCGCCCGCCTTTTCGATTTCGGCCACCACGGCCTTGGCTCGGTCTTCGCCGGAATGGTAGGTGACGATGACTTCCGCCCCTTCCCGGGCGAATAAAAGTGCGATGGCCTTGCCGATGCCGGAGCTGGAACCGGTTACAATTGCTTTTTTGCCTTTTAATTGATCCATACTGATTCTTTCTATATAAACTATTTTCGTTTCACCTGCGCGACCGGTGCGTTGACTCGGACTCGTAGCTGCAAACCTGTTTTTTCGGTTGCCGGCAAAAGTGAAAAAGCCTTCTATTCGTTGACTGTTACGACCCTTCCCCCCTCCATCTTCCCCGCTTCCATGAGCTGGTAAACTTCAGGGTTTTGTAATCGATTACTTTATCGACACCCAAGTTTTTCCTAAAATCAACCTCGGCAGCCGAAGCTGTCGCCACGCCATACCCCCTTTCTGTTTGGCTAGCAGTACCCCCTACATCAGGGTTTTCATACCGGCAATTTTATTTTGTCGATGGGAAAAACCAGTTCGGATATATCCCCCACGGCTTCTTGTATACGGGAATTGGTAAAATATAATTCACCGTTCCACAGAGCAAACGTATCGGGCCAACTGATAGGAGCGCCTTCAGCCAGGGTACGGATTTCTTTCTTGTCGGGCGTCAGGTAAACGATGGCGTTCTTCTCCAGGTCGCCCATATATAAATTACCTTTGTCGTCCAGCAACATGCCGTCCGGAGCCGGCGTGTGCATACGGAAGATTTTATCTTCTTCTATTTCGCGGCAAATAAGTTGGCGGGTCGGAATTCCGTACAGGGTATAGCCTGTCAAGGCATGAAAATAAAGGATGTCGTTTTTCTCGTCGAGAGCTATGCCGTCCGAATGGACGGTGGCAACGTATTCTTTACCTCCGGCGTCGATATGGTTCACCTCGGCTGTGGTGAAGGGATGGCCGTCTAGCATCCGGTAATTTTCTCCGGTTTCCCGGTCTACCACGATCAAGCCGGGCACGCCGGAATCGGTCAGGTATATTTTATCGTTCTTCTCGTCGATACGCAAATCGTTGGTATAAGAAGAAGATTTGACAGATTCCGTCAACGGATAGGCGTGGACTAATCGGTCGGTTTTCAGATCGAATACATAAATAGTGGGCGTACCGATCAGTTGTTTCATACCTGGATTTTTGGTATCCAACACATACAGTTTCCCCGAGCGGGCCACGACCGATTGAACGCAAACAAAGGTGTCGGAAGTCGTTTCGTCGCCTTCTTCCCACGTATTCATATCCAGATCGGGATAAGGTTTCCGAAAGCCGTTCGGGCAGATTTCGGCTACCGAAAAAGGAATGTCGTCGCGCCAACGGGGGAAATTGACGAACATTCTTCCTTCGGAGTCGATCGTAATTCCGGTTACTTGCAGGCCTCTGAAAGAGGTCACTTCCGTCACCGAACAGGGTACAGATGATTCCATAGCGGCTATGTTTAGTTTTCGATTTGGTTATAACAGGTATCCATTCGGATTTGTTGGGAACACTTCGATAAACACCTACCGTTCGCGCGGAGACGGATTTATAGGAAGGCCCGACCGAACAAAGCCGGGGGCAAATCGATTATATTAGAAGATTAAGAACTATATTTGCCGAAGGATAATTCTTTATTTCAGTTTGTCCGATAAGAATTCAGATATGATGCGCATACACTGCTTTCTCCCTTATGGGAACCAGGAGACAACCCGCGAAATTGTGGGGCTTCTTGCCTGTTCGCCCCTGGTCGAACAAATTTATTTATTGACGGATAATCCGGAAGCCACCCCCATCGCGCCAGCCCATCTGCTCCGTACCGAAGGGTGGGGGCATACGCAAACGCTCCGGAAGATTGCCGGGCATGCCGGCTCGGGCTATGTATTGCTTTATACCCGTGCGGAACGTTTTTTTCCCGGGCCTTTCGCGCTCGAACGCTGGGTGTCGGTGGCCGACGATAGCCGGGCCGGATTGGCGTATGCCGATTATTATGAAATAAAAAAGGGAGAGCAACACCCTCACCCGGTGATTGATTATCAGAAAGGTAGTCTGCGCGACGATTTCGACTTCGGCCCGCTCCTGCTCTACCGGGCGGCCGCCTTGCAAGATGCTGTGTCTTCGATGGATGCGGAGTATGTATACGCCGCACTTTACGACCTGCGGCTGAAAGTATCACGCGAAGCGCCGATAGTTCACATCAACGAATACCTTTATACGATTACCGAAGATAGTGGCATTACGGGCGATCAACAAAGGCGCGGCGAAAAACAATTCGATTATGTCGATCCTCGCAACCGGACTGTACAACTCGAAATGGAAGCGGCTTGTACCGACCATTTGAAGCTTGTCGGCGGTTACCTGACCCCTCGTTTTCAACCGGTGCGTTTCGACGAAGCATCGTTTCCCTTCGAAGCTTCCGTCATTATTCCGGTACGCAACCGGGTGCGGACGATTGAAGACGCGATCCGCTCCGTACTTGGCCAACAAGCCTCTTTCCCTTTCAATCTGATCGTGATCGACAATCATTCTACTGACGGGACAACCGAGAAGATTGAGCAGTTCGCCTCCGACAACCGGTTGATTCATCTTCGCCCTGAACGGCACGACCTCGGGATCGGCGGTTGTTGGAACCTGGGCATTCATCACCCCCTCTGCGGCAAATTCGCCATTCAACTCGATAGCGACGATGTATATAGCGGGCCGGATACGGTGCAAAAAATAGTAGACGCTTTTTACACCCAATCCTGCGCCATGGTGGTAGGCAGTTACCGGATGACTGATTTCCACCTGGAAACCCTCCCCCCCGGCGTGATCGATCACCGGGAATGGACGCCGGAGAACGGACGCAACAACGCGCTGCGGATTAACGGACTGGGGGCGCCCCGGGCTTTCTTCACGCCGGTGATCCGGGAAATCGGTTTTCCGAATACCAGTTACGGAGAGGATTATGCAGTGGGTTTACGGATTAGCCGCACCTATGCGATCGGACGTATTTATGATGTTCTTTATCTCTGCCGCCGGTGGGAAGATAATTCCGACGCCGCCCTCAGCCAGGCCAAAATAAACGGGCACAACGCGTATAAAGACAAAATTAGAACCTGGGAACTCGAAGCTCGTATTCATTTGTAAACCTAACCTATTACAGTAGAAGCGAGAAAGAGAAAAGCAAGGTAATTGATTGAATGATAAAAATGTACGTCTTTTAGTGTCACTGGGTGTCCGATAGTGAAATTGCAGGAAAAAGCAGATTTAAGCAAACTTTCCATTTCTAAATCGTTACCCATTGCAATGAGAGAAAATCACAGCAAACCAATGACCTAAAGCGTCTGGTTATAGCGCTGTTTGTCTGCTTGTTACATTGTTTAAATAACTCACAAAGAGAGTAATTTTACAAACTTAAAATGTGAGTGTTATGAACAACGAACTGAAAGTCTCCTTCTACCTCAAACGGGAAGGAAGCACAGAAAGAACAGAAGTAAACCCCGATGCCGTTTATCCGATTGTCGGGAAAATCATTATTGGCAACTCCATCGCCCAATTCAGTTCCAAACTGAAAATTGAAGAACGGCTTTGGAGTGTGAAATCAGGTCGAGCCACCGGAAAAAGTCGTGTAGCCGTTGAACTCAACAG
>DBFJSK010000264.1:0-5990 GCA_048403675.1 Tannerellaceae bacterium
TTTTGCCCATTCCTCAGATCGAGATCGATATAAGCAAAGGCGAAATCGTACAGAATCCGCGGCCTGGCGTAGACTAATCATTTTGAATAATAAACGACATAAATACAAGTAGATTATGAGGAAAGTTCTCTTATTTCTGAGTATTTGCCTGGTGGGCGTATGCTTTATGGAGCAGGCTGCCGCGCAACAAAAAAAACCGCGTATCGGGGTGGCCGGCATACAGATTGAAAACAGTGTGTTCATGCCTAATAGGCAGCCTATCGTGGGGCGCCCGCTTCCTTTGCCTGATTATCTGAGTCCGGATTCTGCAATGGGGCAAGCGGCTGTGTGGCTTCCTTCTTTAGTAGGCTGGGGGGGTGGCCGCGGCCCGGTTACCCGCGAATCGTACGATGCCTTTGTCAACGAAGCGCTTGAAATTATCAAGGCTAATATGCCCTACGATGCTTTCTGGTTCTATAATCATGGCGCCTGTAGCGTAGAGGGCGTGTCGGATCCGGAAGGCGAGTTTATGGAGAAAGTGCGCGGGGTAATCGGAAATGATGTGCTGGTTACCACTACGATGGATCTTCATGGCAATGCGTCCTGGCGCGTGGCTCTTTATTCGGATCTTATTACCACTTACCGCAAAGCGCCGCACGATGATGCGCGTGAATCGCATCGCCGGGGCGTGGTGAATCTTCTCGACCGGCTGGCCTCCGGTAAAGGCCGTCCGGCTTATAAGGCTTGGGTAGCCGTTCCGGTGTTGGTTTCCGGAGAATGGTCGAGTACGCGTGTCGAACCGGCCAAATCGCTTTATGCTTTGGTTCCCGAGGTGGAAGCTAGGTCGGGCGTAATCGATGCCGGTATCTGGATCGGTTATGTATGGGGAGACAATCCGCGCAACCAAGGTGTGGTAATGGTGTATGGCGACGATAAGGCCGAGGTGGAAGCCGGCGCCAAGAAACTGGCTCAAAAATTCTGGGATGTTCGTCGGCAGTTCTCGTTGGAAGCTCCGGGATATTCGCTCGAAAAATGCCTCGATCTGGCTATAGCTAGTGATAAAAAACCTTTCTTTATCAGCGATATGGGCGATAATCCCGGTGGCGGCGGATCGGGCGAGGTTACCTGGACGTTGGCGCGGGTATTGAAACGTCCGGAATTTCAGTCTCCCAACGGGAAAAGTTTGCTTTATTGTTCTATTCCGGGAAAAGAAATGGTGGAAGCGGCGCGCCAAGCCGGCGTGGGCGGTCATGCCCAGGCATATGTAGGGGCTATGACGGACAACGTGTATGAGCCTCCTGTCTGGTTGTCGGGTACGGTAGTGTATGTAAGCCCTGTGGCCGATCCTGAGGCCGCTGCTCCTGCTCCTTATAGAAGATACAGTGAAATAGCCATTATCAAAACGGGAAGTGTCTATGTGGTGGTGGGAACCTCTTCTCCTACGCCTAATCTGGAAGGAACCGGAATCGATCCGCGTCAGATGGATATTGTCATGGTTAAACAGGGTTACCTGGTGAACCGGTGGTATAGTATACAAGCGGACTGGGTAATGGCGCTGACGCGGGGCGGCGTGGATCAGGATTTCAAGAGCGTGCCTTACAAAAATATTATCAGACCGATGTTCCCCTTAGATCCGGATATGCCGGATCCGGAACTGAATGTAATTTTTGTGCCTTCGGCAAAGCATTTGTACGGCCGGTAATTTCTTGTAGCATATAGCGTGAGGTAAAGAGGGTGTTTCTTTTTAGCGAAGCACCCTCTTTCTGTTTTTTTACCTTTAGAAAGGTGTAGGGATGTTTGTGGAAAAGAGAGTGTGATAGGCTATAGGCTGGATAGGCCGAGGGTTTGATTCAACCTTTCTTTCCAGATGTCGAACGCGCCGCAATATTTATCGGCTTTCAAACCGTCGGGTTCGATGACATTCATTTTCTTTAGGGATGCGAAAGCCTCTTCGGTCGTCCGGTAGATTCCGGCTCCGATGCCTGCTCCCTTGGCAGCGCCCGATGCTCCGTTGGTATCGTATAGTTCGATCACCGTCCCGGTTACGCCGGCCAGCGCATCGCGGAATACCTGGCTGAGAAAAAGATTCACGTTTCCGGCCTTGATTACCTGAATATCGATGCCCATCTCGTTCATAATATCCATCCCGTATTTGAAAGAGAAAACAATCCCCTCCTGAGCTGCGCGGGCCATATGCGCTTTTCCGTGGATATTGAAGTTCAACCCGTGTACCGAGCAACCGACATCCCGGTTCTGTAACATGCGTTCCGCCCCGTTGCCGAACGGCAGGATCGACAGTCCTTCCGAGCCGATCGGCACGCTGGCCGCCAAATCGTTCAATTCGTTGTAGGTAATTCCTTCGGGCGCCACATTGCGTTTCACCCACGAATTGAGAACGCCCACTCCATTGATGCAGAGTAGTACCCCCAACCGCGCCCGGTCGGCTGTGTGGTTGACGTGGGCAAAGGTGTTCACCCGGGATAAGGTGTCGTAATTTACTTTTCCGTTTACGCCGTACACCACGCCCGAGGTGCCTGCCGTAGCCGCTATTTCTCCCGGATTCAGTACATTGAGCGATAGCGCATTGTTCGGTTGATCGCCTGCCCGGTAGGTTACCGGGGTGCCTTTTTTCAAACCTAGTTCGGCGGCTACCGATCCGAGCAATTCGCCTTGTAAACCGAAGGTGGGCCGTATGTCGGCAATCAAATCCGAAGGGAAACCGTAATATTTCATTAGGTCGTCCGAAAGGGTGTTTTCTTTGAAATCCCAGAAAATGCCTTCCGAAAGTCCGGAAACGGTAGTTACGATGTCTCCTGTCAGTTTCATGGCGATAAAGTCGCCGGGCAGCATGATTTTATAGATCGAGCGGAAAAGTTCCGGTTCGTATTCTTTCATCCAGGCTAATTTCGAGGCTGTGAAATTGCCGGGGGAATTTAGCAGGTGGGATAAGCATTTTTTTTCGCCGATGTTCCGAAAGGCGTGTTCGCCGTAAGGTACGGCCCGGCTGTCGCACCAGATGAGGGAGGGACGGAGCACTTCCTTTTTTTTATCGACTACCACCAACCCGTGCATTTGATAGGAAATGCCGATCGCCCGGATTTCGTCTCCTTTGATTCCGGAGTTATGCAAGGCTTCTTTGAGTGCCATTTTGAGGTAACTCCACCAATCGTCCGGATTTTGTTCGGCCCAACCCGGTCGTAGGGCTTTGATGGGGGCTTCTTCCTTGGGATAAAAACCGGAGCCGATCGCCCGGCCGGTTTCCTCATCCACAATAGAGACTTTCACCGAAGAGCTTCCGATGTCACATCCTAATAAACTCATAGTCTAGCTGATTAATTCTTATTAAATTTCGAACGTTGTTTGTTGTATTTTACTTTATCGAACCGGTAATACCGGGCGGCGCGATGCGCTACGCCGTCTTGCATATCGTCGGTAGGTACGACGTAGTCGAGGGAGTTCATTTTTTTATGAAAGTTCCTCACATCCATTTCTTTGTTGTAGATGATCTCGTAAGTGCGGCGAAGTTGAAAGGCGGTGAATTTGGAAGGAAGGTAGTCGAATACGATAGCCGGCTCGCGTTCTACCCAGTTGCGGATTTCCTGTACGGCGGCATCGATGATTTCGAGGTGGTCGAAGGGAAGCAGCGGCAGGCTATCGACGGGCGACCAGCGAATCGAATCGTACCGGGAGGCGGGATTCGACTTTTTGCCGTTTTTGCAAAGAGCCAGGTAGGCGATGGTAATCAAACGGCCGATTTTTTGGTGGGTGGTATTTTCAAGCCACCGTACATCCTCTTGGTTTTTCGTTCTGGAGGGGGAGCCGAAGCAGCGGAATTGTTTTAATTGTACGCGCCTCAGACCGGTGGTTTCGTTGAGGATGCGGCTGGCGGCCTGGTCGAGATCCTCGGTTTCATAAATCAGGCTGCCGGGCAATTTATAGCCCATCGACTCGCCGTCGGCCGTTTTACGTTCCACCAGCAATACCGACAATTTATCATCGTTTATACCCAAAAGCACGCAGTCAACCGAAACATGTGGATGGAGCATTTCTTCTTTTTCTTTTAGTGTTTCCATGGCATCAGTTATTAGATTTCCGCAAATCTATATACTTTTTAGGTAAAGGTCAAGGGCCAAACTGGATTTTTAGTAAATATAACATTCTATATTTCTGTTATTTTGGTATCTTATTCCATACAATATGCCGGGGCGCTCATAATGTACGTACCACAATAAAACCGCGCCTTCCTTCATCCTTTCGTAAAAGCAAATTGTTGTATAAAGAGATTTCTCCGGAGGGCGCCCCGCAATTCTTTATTTCCTACCTTTGCCAGAGGATACTGTTCCGCTTGCCGGGAAATGCCGAAAAGCGGTACCGCTTATCGATTTTAATTATGAATGACGTATGAATCTGAAAAATCTGTATTTCTCGTATCTGATTTACTGGAACCGGGCGCAAGGTATCCTGACCTTTTTGTCGGAAAGCATCATTTTCGTGGCTTCCATCGCTTCGTTTTTCGTGCTCATCTACCAGTTCGGATTCGATCAGACCCCGCTCTCGTTTCAATTGCTGGGCCGGGCCCGGCTTTATATTCTGCTGGCTTTCTTCGTCGGTATCAGTCTGCGTTACCTGATCCGTTTTAAGGATATTGTACAAGAAAAAATGCTGTATCTCGATTTAAGCATTTATTTCCTGCTTTTTTCGGTGCTCTCGTCGAAGGTGTTTTTTAAAAATGCCATGGCGCACTCGCTGCCTTACCTCAGTTTTCTTTCCGATCCGCTCTTCGTCTATGCTCTTTTGTTGCTGCTCAGCACCATTCATCTTTCACGCCAAGCTTTTACGTTGATGCAGAGCCATATCAAACCTTCGCTGCTGTTCTTGCTCAGTTTCGTATTCGTCATTTTGGTGGGAGCCGGCCTGTTGATGCTTCCCAATGCTACGCATGAGGGGATTCACTTTATCGATGCGCTCTTTATCGCCACGACTTCGGTCTGTGTGACGGGGCTTACTACGGTGGATGTAGCTACTACGTTTACGCCGATCGGGCATCTGGTTATTATGGCCTTGATCCAGGTGGGCGGGATTGGGGTGATGACCTTTACCAGTTTTATCGCCCTTTCGTTTATGGGCAAATCGTCGTTCACCAGTAAAATGATGCTGAAAGATATGCTCAATGAAGACCGCATCGGGGGGCTGTTCCGGGTGATCCTGAATATTCTTTTCGTTACTGTCTTCATCGAAGGGATAGGCGCTTACCTGATCTATAACGATATGAAAGGGAGTTTGCCGGGGGGAGCGAAAGCGGAGATTTTCTTCGCCGTATTTCATTCGGTGTCGGCTTTCTGTAATGCCGGTATCTCTACCTTGAGCGGGAATATGTACGATCCGTTGGTTCTCAATAAATTCAATCTTCATTTCTGGATTGCGATGCTGATTGTGTTCGGGGGGCTGGGTTTCCCTATCGTATTCAATTACCTTAAATTGTTGCATCATTTACTGCTGAACGGCATCCGGATGGTGTTCGGACGGCAAAAACATTATATCCATACGCCCCGTATCATCAATGTGCAAACTTATATCGTGGTGTTATCGACGCTTTTTTTGTTGATCGCCGGAACGGGGTTTTATCTCTTTTTCGAGGATACGCATACCCTCGACGGGTTGCCGTGGAAAGGCAAACTGGCGAATGCTTTTCTGGGGGCGGTAACGCCCCGTACGGCCGGCTTTAACGTGGCTCCGATGACGACATTGACGCCGGCCACCTTGATGTTGACTTTGATTTTAATGGTGATCGGGGCGGCGCCCATGTCTACGGGCGGCGGCTTGAAAGTGACGACGGTGTATGTGGCTTTACTGACCGGCTGGAATGTGGTACGCCAAAAGGAGAAGGTGGAGGTGCGGCGGCGGGAGATCGCGGCGGTGACGATACGCCGGGCTTTTGCGATCATTATGTTGTATTTCCTTTGGTTGGGGGCGGCTACCTGGTTGTTGTCGTATACCGAACGGGAGGCGAC
>DBFJSK010000265.1:0-18451 GCA_048403675.1 Tannerellaceae bacterium
ATGAACAAAATACGTCTAAAAGACAAAGAATTCGAACTTTTTATACCGCAAAGCAAGCTTCGGGAAGCGATTGTACGCATGGCGGCCGAGATCGAAGCCGACGTGAAGGGGGCCGATCCGCTGTTTGTGGGTATCCTGAACGGCGCTTTTATGTTTACCGCCGAGCTGATGCAGGAACTCGATGCTTCCTATGAACTCACGTTCGCCCGTTATTCTTCTTATAAAGGCACTTCCACTACCGGCGTGGTCAATGAAGTGATGCCGATCCGGGCGGATATACGCGGGCGTGTTATCGTCTTGCTGGAGGATATTATCGATACCGGCTATACGATGTCGCACGTGATGGAGAAGCTTCGTCGCGAGGGAGCGGCCGATGTGCGTTTGGCTACGATGCTTTTCAAGCCGGCTTCGCTCAAGTGCGACTTGAAACCCGATTATATCGGACTGGAAATTCCCCCTGATTTTATTGTGGGCCACGGGCTCGATTACGATGAACTCGGCCGGGCTTACCGCGATATTTACAAGGTGGTCGATCCGGTTTAGCGGAGCCGTCCGGTTTAGGTGCTCTGCTGTCGATTTGCTTCCTCCGGAATGGAGGGCGGGTTATCCGGGGGTCTGACTGTTGGGCTATTTGACTATCGGGCTTCCGGCTATCGGGTTGAAGTATATATAATGTATAACAAAAATTGTCAATTACGCGCTGTGGGTTGGCGATTGTAAAAACTCTTTTATATGTTGAATGTTGTTATTTTTGGTGCTCCCGGTTCCGGAAAAGGAACGCAGAGCGAACGGATTATTGAAGAATACGGCCTGGAGCATATTTCTACCGGAGATGTGTTGCGTGCAGAAATGAAAGCGGAAACCGAGCTGGGCAAAATCGCGAAAGGGTATATCGAGAAGGGACAGTTGGTACCCGACGAATTGATCGTCGATATGCTGGCCGGCGTACTCGATAGCAAAACGGGTGCGAAGGGTGTGATCTTCGACGGTTTTCCCCGTACGATCCCGCAGGCAAAGGCGCTGAAAAAGATGTTGAACGAACGCGGCACCGATGTATCGGTCATGCTGAATCTGCAAGTAGAGGAAGAAGAACTGATTAATCGCTTGCTGGAGCGCGGTAAGATTTCGGGCCGTTCCGATGATAACGAGGAAACGATCAAGTCGCGCCTGGAAGTCTATCACAACCAGACGGCTCCGCTGGCCGATTATTATGTAGGCGAAGGTAAGCACGTGGCTATCCACGGAATGGGTACGATCGACGATATTTTCGGACGTATCAAAGAAGCAATTAATAACGTAAAATAAACCGGATAAGCAACCGACCTTCCGTGTGGGAGCCTTGTCGCTTTCCACGCAGGAAGGCCGGTTGCTGTTTTTATAAAATCGACACAATGGCTGAATCGAACTTTGTAGATTATGTGAAAATCTATTGCCGCTCCGGAAAAGGCGGCCGCGGATCTTCCCACTTCCGCCGCGAGAAATATATCCCCAAAGGAGGCCCCGACGGTGGCGACGGAGGGAGAGGAGGTCATATCTATCTGCGCGGCAACCGGAATTACTGGACGTTGCTCCACCTCAAATACGAACGTCATATCCTGGCTACCAACGGCCAGGGGGGGGGAGCCAAGCGCAGTTTCGGCTCCGACGGGGAAGACCGGGTGATTGAAGTGCCCTGCGGAACCGTGGTATACGATGCCGACACGGGCGAATTTATCCTGGATATTACCGAAGACGGGCAGCAGGTGATGTTGCTTAAAGGTGGTCGCGGCGGTTTGGGCAACTGTCATTTCAAAACTGCGACCAATCAGGCGCCCCGCTACGCGCAACCCGGCGAGCCGGCTCAGGAAAGAAAGGTGATTCTGCAACTTAAATTGCTGGCCGATGTGGGGCTGGTGGGTTTTCCGAATGCGGGCAAGTCTACGCTTTTGTCGGTGGTATCGGCGGCGAAACCGAAAATAGCCAATTATCCTTTTACGACGTTGGAGCCGAATTTGGGAATCGTGAGCTATCGCGACAACCGTTCGTTCGTGATGGCCGATATTCCCGGCATTATCGAGGGAGCCAGCGAAGGAAAAGGCTTGGGGCTGCGTTTCCTCCGGCATATCGAGCGTAATTCCTTATTGCTTTTCATGGTGCCGGCCGATGCCGACGACATCAAAAAGGAATATGAAATTCTGCATAACGAGTTGGTGAAATACAACCCCGAACTGCTCGGAAAGAGCCGGGTGCTGGCTATCACCAAAAGCGATTTGCTCGATGACGAACTTAAAGAGGCGCTGGAGGCCGAACTGCCCGAGGGCATTCCCCATGTCTTTATCTCTTCGGTTACGCAGAGCGGGATTACCGAACTGAAAGATTTGCTTTGGAAAGCACTCAACCAGGAAACTTTCCACGAAGCCGAGCGAATTGTCCATAAAAATATCGATGTAAATGCGCTTGCCTTCGATGATGACGACGATGATTACGTCTTTCCGGAAGACGAGGAGGAAGACCTCGACGAGCAGTATGAAGATTATTGGGACGAGGATGAAGAGCCTGGAAAATAATCCGGTCGTTTGGCGGCCTTTTTTTGAGTTGGGCCGCGCCGGTTCTCTTTCTTATTTTATCACTACGCGCCACGGCGGTATCAGCGCCGGGCCTTATGCTTCGATGAATCTCGGTTTGCATAGTGGCGACGAGCCTGGGCAGGTGCTGCAAAACCGGCGCATCCTGGCTGCACACTTGGGCGTATCTGTAAATCGACTGCTTACGCCCCGGCAGATTCATGGCGACGGTATCGCGCAGATCGACGAGGCCTATTTTTCGCTTACCGAAGAGGCGCAAGCGGAGAGGCTATCGGAAGCGGATGCGTTGCTGACAAATTGCCGGGAGGTATATGTGGCTGTCTCTACGGCCGATTGCGTGCCTGTTTTATTGTATGCCCCGGACCGGCTGGTGGTAGGCGCCGTGCATGCCGGTTGGCGCGGTACGGTGAAAGGGATCGTCGGCAAAGCGGTTCGTTGCATGGCGGAATGGTACGGTTGCGATCCTTTGTATATTCGGGCCGGTATCGGCCCTTCGATCGGGCCTGATGCGTTTGAAGTGGGGGAAGAGGTGGTTGAGGCTTTCCGCCGGTCGGGAGCCGATTTGTCGCGTATCGCTTTCCGTCATCCCCAGACCCGGAAAGCGCATGTTAATTTGTGGGAGGCCAACCGCCTTCAATTGCTCGATGCCGGGCTTTCTCCGGATCATATCGAAGTGGCCGGAATCTGCACCTTTACTCATTCGGATCATTTCTTTTCCGCCCGCCATCTGGGCGTGCAATGTGGCCGGATGTGGTCGGGTATTTGCCTTCACGGCTAATTCATA
This sequence comes from Tannerellaceae bacterium, assembly GCA_048403675.1. Taxonomy (GTDB): domain Bacteria; phylum Bacteroidota; class Bacteroidia; order Bacteroidales; family Tannerellaceae; genus Parabacteroides. The sequence goes on from DBFJSK010000265.1 coordinate 3,349, forward strand.
AAAAATAATAGCAGACTGTTTAAAAATGATAGATGTTTCTATTTCTGAAGAAATCGCAGCTGTCTGTCCGGATCTTCATCTGCTGGTACTGGCCGCCGATGTAGTCAACACGGCGTCCGACGAGCGGCTATGGGAAGAAATCGGACGTATGGAAGCCGACCTTCGCGCTTCTTTGCAATTGGGGGAAATCAATAAATGGGAACCGATCCGGGCTACCCGCGAGGCGTATAAACGATTGGGGAAGGATCCTAACCGCTATCGTCCTTCTTCGGAGGCGTTGCGCCGCCGGATTTTGCGGGGACTTCCGCTTTATCGGATCGATACCCTGGTCGATATTATCAATCTGGTTTCGATCCGGAGTGGTTTTTCTATCGGCGGATTCGATGCGGAAAAAATACAGGGTGCGCTTCGGCTGGGGGTCGGCCGGGAAAACGAACTTTATTGCGGAATCGGTCGCGGAGAACTTAATATTGCGGGGCTGCCGGTGTACCGGGATGAAGCGGGCGGCGTAGGAACGCCGACGAGCGACGAGGAACGAACGAAAATCGACAGTGGAACGCGTCGTTTGTTAATGATTATAAACGGTTATTCCGGGGCCGTTGGTTTGCAAGAGGCGGGGGCCTATGGGGCGGATTTATTAAGAAGATATGTTTCAGCCACAAACCTCTCAGCCGAATGGATTACCTCTGAAAATAGAATGAAAATAGTGTTATAAACACGTTAAATTGCCTTAGAAACCCCGAAAAATGGCGTTTTCTATGCTAAAAAACATGTATTTCGTTTTGTTTTAAGGGATTAATCTCTAAATTTGTTCCCGTTAAACAAAAAGAAAATCGAACAGATGATTGATTTAATTGGAACAAATGCCGGCCTGGTATGGAAAGCCTTGAACGAAGGCGGCAAAATGAACGTCAAGGCACTGAAGAAAGTAACGAAAATCAAAGCTGAAAAAGATTTGTATGCCGCACTGGGCTGGCTGGCCAAAGAAGGTAAATTGGCTTTTGAGGAAGCTGGCAGCGACGTATTCGTCGACTTGGTCTGATCGGAGAGGTCAGCTTCCATGTAAAAAAGAGGGCTGTTCGATTCTGGTTGAACGGCCTTTTGTTTGTCCTGACGTTTTCTGCCAAAATAATCGGGCGGGAAGTTGCTTAATTCGAATCAAACGTTTACTTTTGTGTAGAATTTGGTGAGAAATGACCGAAGATCATAAAAGATTGTTAGCTGTTTTTGAGGTGAGGGTTCGGGATTTAATGGCATTTTGCGATGAACAAAACCATAAAATAAACGAACTCGTTCAGATGTTGAGCCAAAAAGAAGCCGAATTGCAGCAAGCGCTCCGCAAGATCGACGAGTTGAATGCCAAATGTGATAGTATGCTTACGGCGCGGATCGTCTCGACCGACGAGGGAGATGTGAAAAGCGCGCGGATGCGATTATCGAAGTTAGTGCGGGAAGTAGACAAGTGCATCGCACTTTTAAACGAATAGAAAGCGATGGACGAAGATTTTCTTATAAATATAGATATTGCCGGAAAGAAATATCCGCTTACCATAAAACGCAAGGAGGAGGAATTGATGCGTGCGGCCGCCGCACAGATCAACAGTAAGATCCGCCAGTACCAGCAGCATTTTACGGCAGATGTGGATACGAAAGATTTGTTAGCCATGGTTGCCTTTCAGCTCTCTCTGCAAAATTTGCAGCTAGAGGGAAAGCATGATACAAGTCCTTTTATGGAGAAGATACAGGCGCTCACCGACGAGCTGGAAGGGTATCTGAAACCAGGTCCGGAAGGGCATCTGAAAAATTAGAATTTCGGGGTCGAAATAAAGAGTTTCCGCACTGCTTTACACGGGTTTTCCGTGCAAGGGTAGTGCTTTTTTTGTATAGGTATATAATGAATTAAAATTATTTGTAAAATGGATGGAATGTATATAATCATACCCATAATAACTTTCCTGGCGGGAGGCTTATTAACGTGGTTGGGCGTACGATTCCTGTTGAAGTCGCGATACGATTCCGTGCTTCAAGAGGCAGAAAAGGAGGCAGAAGTCATTAAGAAAAACAAGATGCTGGAGGTGAAAGAGAAATTTCTCCATCTGAAAGCCGACCTGGAAAAACAGGTGGCCCAGCGGAATGCCAAAATCCAATCGGTCGAAACCAAACTCAAACAGCGGGAGCTGACGATGAACCAGCGTCAGGAAGAACTCCAGCGGAAGAACGGCGAAGTGGAAGCCGTGAAAGAAAACCTGGCCAACCAGCTCGACTTGGTCGAAAAGAAAAAACAAGATCTGGAACGGCTCCACCAGAAAGAAGTGGAGCATTTGGAGGCTCTCTCGGGGCTCTCTGCCGAAGAAGCGAAAGAACGTCTGATCGAATCGCTCAAAGACGAGGCGAAGACGGAGGCGGCTTCGTATATCAATGAAATTATCGAAGAGGCCAAAATGACGGGCAACAAGGAGGCGAAGAAGATCGTGATTCAGTCTATCCAGCGGGTAGCTACCGAAACGGCGATCGAAAACTCGATTACAGTTTTCCATATCGAATCCGACGAAATCAAAGGTCGTATCATCGGCCGGGAAGGACGTAACATCCGTGCGCTCGAAGCGGCTACGGGAATTGAAATTGTGGTGGACGATACGCCCGAAGCCATCGTATTGTCGGGCTTCGATCCGGTGCGTCGCGAGATTGCGCGCCTGGCTTTGCACCAGCTTGTGCAGGACGGTCGTATTCATCCGGCTCGTATCGAAGAAGTCGTTACGAAGGTGAGAAAACAGGTGGAGGACGAAGTGGTGGAAACCGGTAAACGTACGGTCATCGATTTGGGGGTACATGGTTTGCATCCTGAATTGATCCGGATGATCGGTAAGATGAAATATCGTTCTTCGTATGGACAGAATTTGTTGCAACATGCGCGGGAAACGGCTAATTTGTGTGCGGTGATGGCTTCCGAACTGGGTCTGAATCCGAAGAAGGCGCGGCGTGCGGGATTGTTGCACGATATAGGTAAAGTGCCTGATGATGAACCGGAATTGCCGCATGCTATTCTGGGTATGAAATTGTGCGAGAAGTATAAGGAGAAACCGGATATTTGCAATGCGGTGGGAGCGCACCACGATGAGGTGGAAATGCAGACGCTGTTGGCGCCGATCGTACAGGTGTGTGATGCCATCTCCGGGGCTCGTCCGGGGGCTCGTCGCGAAATCGTGGAAGCGTATATCAAGCGTTTGAACGATCTTGAACAGTTGGCGCTTTCGTATCCGGGTGTTGTGAAGACATACGCTATCCAGGCCGGACGCGAGTTGCGCGTGATCGTAGGGGCGGATAAGATCGACGATAAGGAAACGGAAAATTTGTCGAACGAAATTGCTAAAAAGATTCAAGATGAAATGACTTATCCGGGGCAGGTGAAGATTACGGTGATCCGCGAGACGCGTGCCGTAAGTTATGCGAAGTAGCCGGCGCTAACCGAAGCGGTCAGAACCAATAGGAGTGAAGCCGTCTTCCCGTAAGGGAGGGCGGCTTTCTTTATTTTTATGCGGTTAATACTGGTCGATTCAAGAAGGTTGAAGTGGGAACGGGTATCTTTTTTTCTGCTTTTAAGTGATTTTGTAAGGTTCCTTGGATGGGGGCTGCCATCCGATTATGGTATGAGGATGGGTTTTTCAGATTTCCCGAAATGGAAAATCCCTTCTTTCGGCTTTTCGGCTTCGTGACGAGGGCGATCGCGATCGCGAGCGGGCTGAAAGAAGGGATTTTTACGAATAAGTGGGTGCAGGACGGTTTCGGGTTTTCAAACGGGCGCCCTCGGGGCAGCTCCGGGCTTTTAGGCTTCTCTTTTGAGAAGCTTTCCCTAAGTCCGCGCATGTAGATTAGAACAGCGGATTCTCTACCTTTTCGTCCAGCAACGCCAGGTCTACTACCTGGCGAATATCTTTTACATACTGAAAGGTCAACCCTTTCAGGTAGTCCGATTTGATTTCGTCAATGTCTTTCCGGTTTTCTTCCGAAAGAATCAATTCTTTGATTCCGGCTCGTTTGGCTGCCAATATTTTCTCTTTGATCCCGCCTACCGGCAATACTTTGCCGCGCAAGGTAATCTCGCCGGTCATAGCCAGGTTGCCTCTGACTTTGCGCTGAGTAAAGGCGGATACTAGCGAGGTGACCATCGTGATCCCCGCGCTCGGGCCGTCTTTCGGGATAGCTCCTTCCGGTACATGGATATGTACGTTCCAGTTGTCGAAGAGTGCCTCGTCGATCGAAAAGAGGGCCGCATGCGCATGTATGTATTCCAATGCCAGCATGGCGGATTCTTTCATCACATCTCCCAGGTTGCCCGTCAGGGTGAGTTTCGATCCTTTGCCTTTGCTCAGGCTCGATTCTACAAACAGGATTTCGCCGCCTACCGCCGTCCAGGCCAGTCCGGTAACTACGCCGGCATAATCGTTTCCCTGGTATTTGTCGCGAGTATATTCCACGGCTCCCAGGTAAGTATGCAAGTCTTCCGGTTTGATGGTGGTCGGTACGATTTCGCTGTCGGCAAATTTCCGGGCGATCTTCCGCATGACTTTGGCTATTTTTTTATCCAATTCGCGTACGCCGCTTTCCCGGGTATACGAGTCGATGAGCAGTTCGAGCGTTTTTTTCGGGAACTTCACCATCCGTTTAGGGATGCCGTGGGCTTCCATCTGTTTCGGAACCAGGTGGCGGGCGGCGATTTCGATCTTTTCTTCCATGATATAGCCGCTCACTTCAATCAATTCCATCCGGTCGAGTAAGGGTTGGGAGATGGTATTTAAATTATTGGCGGTGGCGATAAACATGACCTTACTCAAATCGTAATCGATGTCGAGGTAATTATCGTGGAAGGCGTTGTTTTGTTCCGGGTCGAGTACTTCCAACAAAGCGGAAGCGGGATCGCCTTTGAAGTCGTTCATGACCTTGTCGATTTCATCCAATACGAATACGGGATTCGACGTGCCGGCTTTTTGTAAATTCTGGACGATGCGCCCGCACATGGCGCCGATGTAGGTACGCCGGTGTCCGCGGATTTCCGCTTCGTCGTGCAGGCCGCCCAGCGAAACCCGTACATATTTCCGGTTCAACGCTTCTGCAATCGATTTGCCCAGCGATGTTTTGCCTACGCCGGGGGGGCCGTACAAACAGATGATGGGCGACTTCATGTCTCCTTTCAGCTTCAATACGGCTAGGTGTTCGAGAATCCGCTCTTTTACTTTTTCGAGTCCGTAATGGTCGCGATCGAGTATTTTTTGCGCGTGGCCGAGGTTGAAATTGTCTTTGCTGTATTGGTTCCAGGGCAACCCTGCGATGGTTTGTACATACTGCATCTGGATGGAATAGTCCGGCGACTGGGGATGCAACCGTTCCAGCTTTTTCAATTCTTTTTCGAAAATGGCGGCTACCTCGGGCGTCCATTTTTTTCCGGCGGCTTTGGTTTGAAGTTCCTGGATTTCCAGATCGTTGATGTTTCCGCCCAATTCTTCCTGGATCGTTTTGATCTGTTGTTGCAGGAAGTATTCTTTTTGTTGCTGGTTAATATCTTCCTGGGTTTTCATCTGGATGGAGGCCTTCAACTGCACCAACTGGTATTCGCGGTTGAGGATAAACAATAACCGATAAGCCCGGTCTTTCATGTCGTCGATCAGCAAAAGCTGTTGCTTTTCGACCGATCCGCTCGGGATATTGGAACAGGCGAAATTAATCAGGTATAAGACATTCTTATTATTTTTGATCGAAAACATCAAGTCGCGCGGAGGCTCGGAAGCGGCCCCGAGCATTTTCACGGTCAAGTCCTTGATGGTGGAGATCAAGGCTTCGAATTCCCGGTCGCTTTTGTCGGGAAAGGTATCGTCGAGCAGGGTTATTTCTCCTTTCAAATAAGGTTCGGCATCGGTCAGCTCGTCCAGGCGGAAGCGTTTTTTGCCTTGCAGGATAACGGTCGTCGTTCCATCGGGCATTTCCAATACCCGTACGATGTCGGCAATCACGCCGATGGTATATAGATCGTCCAGACCTGGATCTTCCGTATCCATTTCTTTTTGACAAACTACGCCGATCAACTCTTTTTTATGAACCGCCTCTTTTATCAGGCGCATCGATTTAGTACGGCCTACTATAACCGGCATCGCCACGCCCGGGAATAAAACCATATTCCTGAGTGGGAGAATAGGAACCACCTTACCAACTTTTTCTATTCCTTCCGTAAAATCCTCATCTACATCGCATTCCGTCAGGATTGGCATCACAATGCCCAGATTATCATCCAAATCATCAAACGAACTTTGGCAATACAATCTCGTCTTTTCTTTCATATATGCACTACAATCGCTGTATATATTAATACAATAAACGGGTCAAAGTTACGGCTTTTAGTTGGATTCTAACTAATTTTGCCCCTCACAATCTGGAAAAGAATATGTCGAACCCCTATTTTCGTTTCAAAAAGTTCACCGTTTGGCACGACAAATGTGCTATGAAGGTAGGTACCGACGGCGTTTTACTGGGAGGTTGGGCCTGGGTGAAAAACGCGGCGCGTATCCTGGATATAGGCACCGGTACGGGATTGATCGCACTTATGTTGGCTCAACGTAAGGAGACGGCTCGGATCGACGCCATCGACATTGATCCGGATGCTTGCCGGCAGGCCGAGGCTAATGTGGCCGCTTCTCCTTTTGCCGACCGCATCCGGGTGATCCCGGCCTCCTTGGCCGACTATCGGCCGGGAGAGCCGGGGATGTACGATTTGATCGTATCGAACCCTCCTTATTTTACGGATGCCTTGAAGTGCCCCGATCACCAGCGCCGTTTGGCCCGACATACGGATACTTTGCCGCTAGCGGAACTTATGCAAACTGCTCGCGGGTGGTTGCATCCAACCGGCCGTTTGGCGTTAGTCTGGCCAGCCGACGGGAGAAGCCGTTTGGAAACAGCCGCATACGATGCCGGCCTTTATTTCATTCGGATCACCGAAGTACATTCCTTGCCCGGGACGCCCCCCAAACGAATCTTGGCGGAATTGGGGTTACAACCGGTCGGATCCCCTGTTGCCGGAAGTTTGACTATTGAAGAAACGGCTCGTCGGTATACGGAGGAGTTTACGACTTTGATGAAAGATTTTTATCTTTATTTGTAAATCTGGATTTGTAAATTAGGTGTCAAAGCGCTGCTTCAAGGCCGTGCCAGGGGAGCGCCCGCTTCGAAAGGGGTAGCGAATAATAAATTAAAAATACAGAAGCTTTACCGGAAAATATAAGGGAGTTTCTTATCGAAGAAACGCGTAACGGCGCCGAATAGGTTTTGTACCTCTTCGGTGAAAGAGACGACTTCGGGAGTAAGCACTTTCAACGCTTTCGGTACGACAGTAATATCGATGCGGCTTTCCGCCATTACCGGTTCGCCGTCGAGGTGCATCACGCCGGGTTGTTGGCGGATGATGGTTACTTCGCGGGCTTTCATCGTCTTGATTTTACTGTTCCGATCGATTTGTTTGGTAAATAACTGGATGGCCAGGGGAGCAATATCCAAAGGCGTAAAAGGCGAAAGGATCGTCAAATCCATTTGCCCGTCCTGAATGTTGGCATGGGGGGCGATAAAAGCGTTATTGCCGTATTGCGAGGCGTTCGCGCAAGCCACCAGAAAAGCTTTTTCTTTGATTGTTTGGTGATCGACCAGCAATTCGTACGGTTCGGGCTTATAGCTGAGGTATTCTTCGATCGTGTTTTTGATGTAAGTGAGCGAGCCTCGCTTTTTTTCATTGGCGAACTTCTGGCTTACGGCTGCATCGAAGCCCACTCCGCAAGTACAGAAAAAGACCCGGTCGTTGGCCTTGCAACAGTCGATGGTGCTGATATGTCCTTTCACGATCAGATCGAGCGCCCGTTTGGCATCCATCGGAATGTGCAATTCGCGGGCCAAGCCGTTGCCCGATCCTTTGGGAATAATCCCTAATACGGCTTGGGAATGGATCATGGCGCGGGCAATCTCGTTCACCGTACCGTCGCCGCCCACCGCCAGAATAACTTCCGCCCCTTCGTTGAGGGCTTGCCGGGTCAGCACGCTGGCATGTCCAGCGTATTGGGTAAACGAAATGGTCAGCGAACAGTTGCCCTTATGGCATATCTCTTCGATCATCTTCGGAATCTTCCGTTTCGATCCGACTCCTGAAATGGGATTTATTATCGCCCATACCTTTACTTCCTGTTCGCTCATTTCGCTTTCTTCTTTATATTCAGCAGGCAAAAATAATGCTTTTATAAAACTTTTAAAGCATTTGGGCTATCGGAAGTTATTTTTTTACTACTTTTGCAGCCTGGATTTGTCAAAACATGTGTTAATGAACAGACTGATCCGAGTTCTTTTATTAGCAAAACAAATAGCGAGATAAATCATTCTCTTTATAATAATATGAAACTTTTACAAGAGAAACTAGCAAAGTACGACGCCCCTCAACGAGCAATGGCCGCAGGCATTTATCCCTACTTCCGGATGATCGAAAGCGATCAGGATACCGAGGTGATGATAAGCGGTAAGAAAGTTCTGATGTTCGGTTCGAATGCCTATTTAGGTCTCACCAACCATCCGAAAGTAAAAGAGGCGGCTATCGAAGCCATCAAAAAATATGGCACGGGTTGCGCCGGTTCGCGGTTCCTGAACGGAACGCTCGACCTGCATCTCCAGTTGGAAAAACGGTTAGCCGAATTTGTAGGAAAAGAAGACGCTATCGTCTATTCCACCGGTTTCCAGGTAAATCTGGGGGTGGTATCTTGCGTAACCGGTCGCGAAGATTATATCATTTGGGATGAATTAGACCACGCATCTATTATTGAAGGCCACCGTCTTTCTTTCTCCACCAAGCTGAAATACAAACACAATGATATGGATTCGCTGGAAAAACAACTCCAGAAATGCGAACCCGACAAAGTGAAACTCATCGTGATCGACGGCGTATTCAGTATGGAAGGCGATGTAGCCAAATTGCCTGAAATCGTCGCATTAGCGAAAAAATACAATGCCAGCGTGATGGTAGACGAAGCCCACGGCATCGGCGTATTCGGCGATCACGGTCGCGGTACCTGCAACCACTTCGGTGTAACCGACGATGTAGACCTGATTATGGGTACATTCAGCAAATCGTTCGCTTCGATCGGCGGTTTCATCGCTTCCGACGAATCGGTTATCAACTACCTGCGCCACCATTCCCGCTCCTATATATTCAGCGCCAGCAACACCCCGGCTGCAACCGCCGCCGCCAACGCCGCGCTCGATATTATGCTCAGCGAACCGGAACGCATTCAGCATCTTTGGGATCTGACGCATTACGCGCTCGACGGATTCCGAAATATGGGTTGCGAAATCGGTCATACTTCTACGCCGATTATTCCTCTTTTCATCCGTGATAACGATCTGACGTTCCTGATCGTAAAGGAACTCTTCGAAGCCGGTATCTTTGTGAATCCGGTCGTATCGCCGGCTGTCGCTTCGGAAGATACGCTGATTCGTTTCTCGCTGATGGCCACACATACCAAAGAACAACTCGATTATGCTTTGGAAGCCATTCACAAAGTATTCAAGAGCCACGGTTTAGTCGATTAAAAACGCCTGGTCTTTACAGGCTGTTTATTCCATACGAACTACAAAAGCCCGGAAACCCCGTATTTACGGTTTCCGGGCTTTTTATATTTTAACACCTCCATGCGTCAGTCTGGAAATAAATGCTTATTTTTGCGTAATTGTACATCATCAGGCTTAAAAATGTATGGCCGCCTCGCCGGATAACTCCGGATAAGCACAAACGGCCGCAACGGAAAAAGCCTTTTTACAAACCTAACATCAATGGATTTCAAACAAAATAACGGCAGTTGCTGCATGGGTAAAAAAGGATGCAGCAAAATACAAAATAGCAAACTGAATACATACGACTGGCTATGCGACGTACCTGATGCGGCCAACGCGACCGATTATGTAGAAGTGCAGTTTAAAAATACCCGCAAAGGATACTTCCTGAACAGCAATAAAATCCCCTTGGAAAAAGGCGATTTGGTGGCCGTGGAAGCCAGTCCGGGCCACGACATCGGCACCGTTACCCTGACGGGAAAGCTGGTGTTGTTGCAAATGAAAAAGAACAATGTCCGCACCGAAGGCGTAGAAGCCAAGAAAGTATACCGGAAAGCCAAACCGACCGACATCGAAAAATACGAAGAAGCGAAATCGAAAGAACATGCTACGATGATCCGCTCCCGTCAGATCGCGGCCGAGCTGGGACTGAATATGAAAATCGGCGATGTGGAATACCAAGGCGACGGCAATAAAGCTATTTTTTACTATATCGCCGACGAGAGGGTGGATTTCCGCCAACTGATTAAGGTGTTGGCCGAAGCCTTCCGGGTACGCATTGAAATGAAACAGATCGGCGCCCGGCAGGAAGCCGGACGAATCGGAGGAATCGGGCCTTGCGGGCGGGAACTTTGTTGTTCGAGCTGGATGACCAGTTTTGTATCGGTGGCTACCGGAGCGGCCCGTTATCAAGACATTTCGATGAACCCCCAAAAGCTGGCGGGCCAATGCGCCAAGCTGAAGTGCTGTATCAATTATGAGGTAGACGCCTATGTGGAAGCCCATAAACGATTGCCTTCCCGCGAAATCGTATTGGAAACAAAAGACAATTCATACTATCATTTCAAAACCGACATATTCAAACGCGAGCTGACCTATTCGACCGACAAATCGTTTGCAGCCAACCTGGTTACGATTCCGGCCGATCGCGCCTTCGACGTTATCAACATGAATAAAAAGGGCACTAAGCCTATTTCGTTGGAAGCCGATACCAAACCGCAACCGCCCAAACGCGATGCCCAGGATATTTTAGGCCAGGACAGCGTCACCCGTTTCGACTCGGTGAAGAAAAAGAAGAAGAAAAAGAACAGCGCGGGAGGAACCCCGCAGGCCAATACCGGAGAAAACAGCGGCGGCAACCGAAACCGGAATAATCAGACCAACCGTTCGAATACCAACGAAGGCCGGCCCAATACCAACGAGGGCCGTTCGAATGAAAATCGAGGGAATGAAAGTCGGATGAATGATTCCACCGAAGGACGTTCTAGCGAAGGCCGTTCGGCGGAAGGAAAGACAACAGAAAACCGCCCCAGTGAAGGACGCCCCAAGGGCAAAGGAAACGGCGGCGGCCGTCCGGCAAGACCCAGAAGGGAAAATCGGGAAGAGAACACTCCTGCCGCCGACAACAAATCCGGCAACGGAAATGGAAATGCCTCCCAAGCTAATGGAACAAACTCCAATGGAGCAAACCCCAATGAGGCGAACCCCAGCGAAGCGAACATCCCGAATCCGAACAACAACCGCGGTGGGGGCCGTCCGAACCCGAACCGTCCGGCCAACAACCGTCCGAAACCCAAAGTAAAATCCGATAACGACAAGCAGCCCAGTAATGACAAACCTCAGCAACCTGTCCGGAGTGAAGAGAAAAAGCCGGAAGCAGCACCGGAAGCTTAATTACTTGGCGGCGGTTTGCATCTGTCTCCTGGCCTTTTCCTGCGATGCCCCGGCTTTGTACGAACAATACCAAGCCATCGACAACACCACGTGGGAAAAGGACAAGGAGTACTATTTTACGTTTCACATCACCGATGCCGACGCCCCCTACGATTTGACACTGGAGGTAAGGAATAACAACCTTTACCCCTACCAAAACCTATGGCTGTTCTGTAACGAAGAACCCCCCATCGGTTCCCTCAAGCAGGACACCATCGAATGCCTGCTGGCCGATGCCTTCGGCAAATGGTACGGACACGGCATCTCCCTTTTCCAATCGAGTTTTCCCATCCGCCGGAATTATGTCTTCCCCCACGAAGGTCGTTACACTTTCAGTTTCCGGCAAGGCATGCGCAACGACCGCCTGACAGGCATTCAGGAAATCGGGTTGCGCGTAGAAAAAGCGAAAGCCCCTAATGCTCCTTCCGCGACGCATCCAACCGAAGGAAAATAAACAAAAGAATGGTAAACCCCCAAAGCGAAGACCCCCCGTAACTGAAAAAAGGCAGCGGGATGCCGATCACCGGGGTAAGCCCCGTGACCATCCCTACATTGATCGCCAGGTGGAAAAAGAAAATCGACGCCACACTATACCCGTATACCCGCCCGAACGTATCCCCCTGCCGCTCGGCCAGAACAATCAGCCGGAGAATAAAAACCGCAAACAACACCAACACCAGCGAAGCCCCGATAAACCCCTGCTCTTCGCCCACCGTACAGAAAATAAAATCCGTATCCTGCTCCGGCACATATTTCAGTTTGGTCTGCGTCCCGTTCAGGAACCCTTTCCCCAGCAATCCCCCCGAACCGATGGCGATTTTCGACTGATTCACATTATAACCTGCCCCGCTCGGATCATCTTCCAGCCCCAGCGAAACCTTGATACGAATCTGCTGATGCGGTTCGAGAATATCGTTGAACACATAATTAACCGAAAAAAGGAAACCCACCGACAAAAGCGCAAAAAGCCCGATCAGCGCATAATGAGGAACCCAGTTTTTGAGCGACATACCCACCAGATAAAGCGTGGCAAACACCACTAACCCAATCGAAATCCAGGCAAAATTCACCGGTACGAAAAGAGAAGCCACATACCCTCCTAAAAAAGCCGCCGCCGTAGCTCCCAAAAGCACCTGCAATGTTCGCCTATCCTTCCGTTCCACCCAAACCAGCCCCATCGTAATGCATAAGATCATACAAGAAACGATCAGTTCCCCGACCGGCGTAACCCCCGCCGTGACTTCGGCATACTTCATCCCCGTAACGAAAAAAAGCACGGCGCTCACCCCCGCCAACAAGATATAACCCGACATCCCCTCCCGGTAAAGCATCAGGAAAAAGGCCAGGTAAACCAGCGCCGACCCGGTTTCCTTTTGCAACAGGATACACACCATCGGCAGAAAAATAAAAAGCAGCGTAAGACTGAAATTCTTCACCGTCGTCAGCTTGAATCCATACCCGTTCATAAACCGGGCCACTGCCAGGGCCGTGGCGAATTTGGCAAACTCCGCCGGTTGCAAGCGGATAGGGCCGAGCACCAGCCACGAATGCGAACCCTTGATGTTCGGAGCCAGGAAGATCGTCGCCACCAAAAGCACGATGACGGCAGCATAAATCAAATAAGCGAACACATCGAAAAAGTCGCTTTCGAGCATCAGAATCACAAAGATCAAAACCACCGACAAGCCCATCCAGAGCAATTGAGAGCCCGGGCGCCCCGCCAGGTCGAAAAGCCCCACATTATCAAATTCATAACTGGCCCCGCAAATACTGAACCAACCGGCCACGATCATCACGACATACAGCAGGATGGTAAACCAGTCCACCGATTTCCATATTTCTGTTTTTCTATAACGCACTATTGGGTAAAATTACAGCATTCATAATATACTCTTCGATCCCCTTATCACTTTCGGGAATTTCCCCCTTCAAATATCTTTGCAGCATCAACCGTCCGATGGGCACCGCATAGGTCGCTCCGAACCCGGCATTTTCCACAAATACGCAGATCGCCACTTTCGCGTCTTTATACGGAGCGAAGCCCATAAAGACCGAATGATCCTTTCCGTGCGGATTCTCAGCCGTTCCCGTTTTTCCGCATACCTCCACATCCGGAATATTCACCGCCCGGCAGGTCGCTCCGGCCGCCCCGCCGATTACGGCCCCGCGCATCCCTTCGGCAATCACATCATAATAATGCGCATCGATCGTGGGATACCGCTTATGCGTATAAAGCGTATCGAGCGGCGTATCCTGTATTTCCTTCACCACATGCGGCGTCAGGAAATAGCCCCGGTTGGCCACCGTGGCAGCCAGGTTGCAAATCTGCAACGGCGTAGCCAGGATTTCCCCCTGACCGATTGCGATCGATATGATGGTACTCGAATTCCAACGCCCCCGGTAAATCTTGTCGTACACCTTGCTGTTGGGAATGTACCCCCGTTTTTCTCCCGGCAAATCGATGCCTAAAGTATACCCGTAGCCCATCGACACCAGATGATTTTTCCAAATATCGAAAGCTGTCTGTATCGTCGGATACCGCCGCCGGCTATCCAGCATATCATGCAACCCCCAGCAAAAATAGGAGTTGCAGGAAGTAGCCACGGCCGCCACCAGATCCAGCGGCGAGGGATGCCCGTGGCAAGCCGGTTTGCCGCCACGGAACGTATAGCCGTGGGCGCAGGTATACCGCGTATCGGGCGTAATCACCCCCTCTTGCAAAAAGATCAATCCCTGGGTAGGCTTGAAGGTCGAACCGGGGGGATATTGCGCCATCAACGGACGGTCGAACAACGGTTTGTAAGGATTCTTCTGAAGCATCAAGTGATTCTTGCCGCGCTGACGGCCCACCAGGATACTCGGATCGAAAGTGGGCGAAGAAACCATGCAGAGCACTTCGCCCGTCGAGGGTTCGATCATCACGATGCCGCCCAGTTTGTTTTGCATTAGTTTCTCGCCGTAGGCCTGCAATTCCATATCGATTGCCAGCGTGAGATTTTTCCCCGATTCGGGCGCCACATCATGCCGTCCTTCTTCGTACTTGCCCTTGATACGCCCGTGCGCATCCCGAAGCAAGATTTCCACTCCTTTCACCCCGCGCAAAACCTTCTCGTAGGAACGTTCCACCCCGGTGCGGCCCGAATAATCGCCCTGTACATAATAATCATCTTGCTCGATGTCTTTGCGGTTCACCTCGCCGATACTGCCCAGCACATTGGCTGCATTCGGATATTCATATTCGCGAATGGTGCGGTTCTGGATATAAAACCCGGGAAATTTATAAAGCTTCTCCTGCAATACGCCATATTCCTGCGCAGAAAGCTGGTTCATAAAAACCTGCGGGACATACGAGGAATAACCGGGGTTGAGCCGGCGATTTTTAATATCGGCAATCCGCTTGACGAATTGTTCGTGCGTGATGCCGAGCACCCGGCAGAAATCGAGGGTATCGAAAGGCTGTACCTCGCGCATAATCAACATCACGTCGTAGGCGGGCTGGTTGTATACCAACAATTTGCCGTTGCGGTCGTAAATCATGCCT
>DBFJSK010000266.1:0-4090 GCA_048403675.1 Tannerellaceae bacterium
AACCTGAATAGAAAAGAATAAAAAATAAAGCCCGAGAGGTTCCTACTTCTATTAATCGGTCAATTACTTTCTTTTGTTATAAATCGGTCAAAAAATATGCCAAACTGGTATCCGGCTTAGTACAAACAAATTATATTATTACACAAAATAGGATATGTCTAATATTTTGACAAGGGTGTCCAACAATTAGACACCCTTTCTTTCTTTTTATCGCCTGGCATGTATTTTTTCTTTACAAAAGAACAGTACGAAAAGAGTAAAAACGTTAAATTTTCAACCGAAAGCTTATTTAGACCGGCAAATTTTTTTCATCACGGCGGGATCGTTTTTAATCACTTCGCTCATTTCGATATGCGTGCAGGCTTCTTCGCGCAGCAGCCGGGCGGTAGAAGATTCCTGCGACAAGTCCCACGTGAGAAGAAAAACATGTATTTTCATCGCTTTCAATTTTTTGAGCAACATTTCATGATCGGCATCTCCGGTAATAAGCACCACAAAATCGAACTGCCGGAAAAGGGATAGTTCGTACGCTTCCAAAGCAAACCACACATCGATTCCCTTTTCGATCACCGTGGTACTGCCTTGTTTCTGCACCTCGCGCAAATGCTTATAATGGAAAATGACATCGTTTTCGATCAGGCTATCTTCAAATTTCCGTTCCTCGAACAACAGATGTTTGACGTTTGCCTCATTGACCCGGTAACGCCCCCGGAAATAGTGACTTTCGGTAATATAGCAACCTTCCATCGAAATGTTCCGGCGACAGGCTATTTGTTCCCGAATAAATTGGAAGAAGGAACTCATATGGATATTCAACGCGTACTGGTCTTCCAACGCTTCGTTGATTTTGGCAAAATAGCCCCCGTCGATAAAAAGACCGACGGATTTATTTTCATTCATATCGGTATAATTTAGTTAGAATAATTCATTTTGCCAGGGCTTACCTTTTTTCGGAATCCCTTCTATCGGATAGCCGTTTTTCCAAGCCCCCTACGGGATACAGAAGGGGTGATCCCGTCGTCATTCGCCACCCGTTTCAGTGGTACATTCCAAAGCGGACGGCTGCCGTTTTCGGGTCGGCGTAGAAGCCCCTAAAAGTTTTTCCCACTCTTTTTTCGAAGAAATTCGGCGCCCGATTTTTCTTCTTCCAAAGCATGCAAGATTTTCTTTTCTTCTATTTTCAACGCTTACTCCTTGTTGGTATTTTCCGTTTCCAACGTTTGCAATTGCTTTTTATAAGCAATCTGCTGCGCGTTTCTTTGTTTTTCCCACTCCAGCATATTCTCTTCCCAAGTCTTTTTTCGAAGAAATTCGGCAGCGCGTTCCTCCTGTTCCATGCTTTTCACGACTTGCTGATGCCAATAGCGAAGAGCGAAAAACAAAATGAGGCTGACGCAAATCATGCCTAAAGCCGCCCTGATGGTAGCCGCCACCATGCCGGCCACCGTCTCTATTCCTTCCGGTTGTACTATGCCTCGATAAAGAAAAAACAGCCAGCCAAGAAAAACCGGCACTACCACCAACCCAAGCGTATTTCTCTTATTCATATTTCTTATAATTTAAAATAACCCCTATCACCAAGGTGCAAACGGCAATAATCACACATTGCAACCCGAATTGCTCCCAACTGAAATCTTCCCCCCGGAAAGGATTCATGCCGAATATGCCCGACAAGAACGCCCCGGGCAGAAAGAGCGTGGCCACCAGATTCAGCCAACTGCCCTGCGCATTCCGGTTATTATCGATCAGCAGCGTAATATACTGATGCAATTCGCCGATTTCATCGTCGAGATCCTTGATCTGCCGGTCGGATTTAAAACGTTCCATCAACATAGTATAGAGTTCGATTCCCTGATCTTGCGCCGTAATATCCCTGAAAAACATCTGATTGATGAAACGGATGTATTCTTTATACAGCGTACCGATACGGAAAGCCACCTCCTTCTCCGACGACCCGGCCAGCGAACTGACCCGCGTAACCTCTTCCGAAAATTTAAGCATGGAAGCACGCTGTACCAAAACCAATTCGATCATGCGCGAATACATGCTTCGCATATGGATGGCCAATACTTTCCGGGGAAAGAAATCGACATTCGTCAGCAACATCAACGAATAGCGCGTGCAGCCGAACAAGGTGCCGGCATGTTGCCAGCGGGTATACGTACTTTCGTCGATCAGCCGTTTGCGCATCTCAATATCGGTACAAGAATGCGTCCCGGCATCCACATAGAGATATTTATACCAGAAGGGATCATAATAAATAAAATTTTTCAACTTTGCGAACTGTTTGCAGCAAATTTCTTTTTCGGATAAACCGAATGCTTTGACTTCCTCGGAATTATAATAAAATTTTTTCGCCACCCCGTCGTTTTCATACCAGCAATTTACAAACATACGGTCGTCGATTACCGGCGTAATCTCCAGCCCGGGTTGCAGATCCGCAATCAAACTACGTATAAACCGGGCCGGCAACCAAGATTTTTTGGTATGTTCGTAGGTTGAAAAATCTTCGTAATAGCGGGTAGAATCGCCGGCCAGTCCGGTAATGCTCAACGAGCCGGCTGTTTCTATTTTACAGCTAATATCCGCATAGAACGGAGGAAAAACGCGCCGTCCGTATTGATTGATATATAAAATATCATCAGGTTCGGCATACCGGTTATTCCGCAAATAGAAAGATAAAGTTCCTACCCCTGTAGCATAAAAATTGAGGTTAACGGCATCTACCTCCAACTCGTATACCCGGCCATTCACGGCTATCCGATAAAAGCAGTGGCCGGTATGCTGCGGTTCTTCCCGTTCAAAGTGTTTGACCAGCGTGGCAGGCGTATGGGTATCGTATAAGACCGGATGGACAAATTCGTAAAAATAATTTTTTTCATTGTAGAGTTGCTGTTGTTCCTCCTCGTCGGGTTCTTCATTGTTCTTCCAATGGGAATAAGGAGCGGGATGGATATTATCCAGACTGATAACGCGTGAAAAATCCTTCCGCGTCTCCCCCTCCAATCGCCATTTAAAAGGAAAATAAAAAATATGATAGCTATGCTCCATCTGCTGTTTCCTCCTTTATTTGTCGTATCATTTCGTGTATTTCGCGGGGGGCATATTCCCCCTGTTTGCTTCCTATAAACCCTTGCTTGCCTCCCCCGCAAAAAAGCCTTCCGGCCAGCAAATCCGGTTCGAAAAGCGCCTTTATCCGATCGGCTCCTTCGCCATAATATACCCATTCGCTATCCGTGTAAACCAATAATCGGCCATAGGGAAACAACCGGTCGCAAATGGGGGAAAAATGCGCGCTCAAAGCACGTACCACCAGAAGCCCCCCCGCCGCCGTTTCCTTATTTTCGGCTAACGCTTTTTCGGCCAACCTCTCCTCTTCCTCGGTGACGCCTTGCGCCCGACGATCGGCCAAGCGGATAGCGGCAATTTCCTTGTCTGACGCCCCCAAGGCCTCCATCCCGGGAATATAGGCTTTGTCGTTGGCGGCAATCAAACGGAGCCGCCGGTCGAGGGGAAATTGCAAAAGGGCCGCTACTTGCTCCAGAGCGCTCGGCAAGCCGGCATATTGATTGTGATGGTCTATCGGGGAATAATTGGGGGGCGGGAGCCTGTCTTCTTGTAATTCCACGCCGTAAATATGCCAAGCAGAATCGGGGGCGCCATATTTTTCGAGTGATTTTTCGTAGGCACTCAGGTAGGCGTTATTCCATTGTAGGCCATGGTCGACGCAAGGTAGACAGTGCGATTCCAACAGGGTTTTGATCGTACACATTTCCAGGTCGTATCCGCCCAACAGGAAGATCAACTTTTTTTTATCTTTCATGGATATACGTTTCGCTTTTTCTGTCCTTCTTTTCGTTTCTCCTTCCCCTTTTTTAGTCGTACACACCTACTTATTTCCCCCGGCGGCCGGGAAGGAAACAGAATGTGGTTACAGGCAAGTCGGAAAAAAACACCATCGTTAACAATTAAATTCCAATATTAATAAATTAGGAGGAACAAAGCAAACAAACGCGCGGTTTTTCTTCGTATTTTCGGAAAAGTAGCCCGACGACACCGGCAAACGGACTACGCAAACACGCCGCATCGC
>DBFJSK010000267.1:0-13899 GCA_048403675.1 Tannerellaceae bacterium
AGCGTATGAAACCGATTTGGAAAGTATTAGTTTTAGGAGCGATCGTTCTATTTTTGATGCAATCGTGCGTAACTGTGCGTTCGCCCCGCCACCCTCACCGCCATTCTCACCGCCACAGGCATTGTCTTGTCGTTGCGCAGTTAATAACCAGCCCGACTTTGTTTACCCTTTCCCTCACTGAATGTCCGGTGGTTTCAGAACCTGTAGTTTATGGAAATAAGGGATGATTGGGAACTGGTAGCGATGACAGTCAAAGAGCCGGAAAAAGGGTTTCGGTGGCTGATGAAGAAATACAAGGAAGCGGTGTATTGGCACATTCGCCGACTGGTGGTGGCTCACGAGGATGCACAAGACGCGACACAGGAAACTTTCGTGCGGATATTCCGCTCGTTATCCGATTTCAAAGGCGAATGTTCTTTCCGGTCGTGGATTTACCGGATTGCCACCAACGAGGCGTTGCGCCTTCTGAACCAGCGTCGGAACGACCGGGTATCGTTGGATGATTTTCCGGTTGAGCTAAACAGTATGAGGGCTGACGACTATGTGGATTATAGCGATGTGGAAACGGTCAGGCTGCAACAGGCTATCCTGGCATTGCCTACCAAACAGCAGTTGGCTTTCAACTTGCGATATTATAACGAATTGGGATATGATGAAATAGCCGAAATTATAGGCTCCACGGCTGATAATGTAAAGTCGAACTATCATATCGCCAAAGAAAAGATAATCAAATATATGAATTTGAAAAATTAGAGGGATGAAAGATAAATTTGATTTCAACCGCCTGGGGAAACGAATGCCCTATACCGCACCCGAAGGCTTCTTAGACGACATCGAAAAGAAGGTATGGGAGACTATAAAAGACGAGGCGATACCGTCTAAGCCCAAGCGGTACTATCGCCGGTGGTATGCTATCGCCGGTGGACTGGTGGCAGCAAGCGTTGCGTTGTTGTTTGTCTTCAACACTGTGCCCGGTCATCAAAATACGAACGATTTTGAAATGTTTGAACAAGCTTTCTCCAACCTAAGCAGCGCCGATCAGGATTATCTGCTTACTGTCTATCACGACGATTTATTTGTAAACGAATAAAAGCAATGAATCATGAAAAGTATTTTTAGAATTTTTCTGTTTGCTATAGCAATGACCACTTTTTGCGTAAGCACTTATGCCCAAAAGAATAGCAGACAACGTATGACACGCGAACAATTAGCCGAGACACAGGCTACATATATCGCGAAGGAAATGAGGATGGACGATGCAACTGCCGGGCGGTTTATCGAGACTTTTTGTCGTTTCCAGAAAGACATTTGGGCACTCGGTTCCAGACCCAAAAGAGAGGCTTCGGCCCGTACGGATGCAGAGACAGAAGAAGCCCTAAAAGAGCGATTTGCCCACAGCCAAAAGATACTTGACCTGAGAAAGAAGTATTATGTGGAATACAGCGAATTTTTGACACAAAAGCAGATTGAACGTGTCTATAAATTGGAAAGGGAAATGATGAACCGGCTGTATCATCGCTCTGAAAAGAAAAAATTTCATAAATAAAAAGATGAGTATGAGGGAAATATCGAAAATTTTCAGTTGGTGCTGTTTTTCGTTCTTATTTTTGTCTGCCCTGACTGGATGTCAGGATGCGCAGGAAGAAAATGTCGTATCTCCCGGCGATCAGGAACAGCATTCAGCCCAGAAAAGCCTTACCGCCGTCATCTCTGACGGACTTCATGGCCCTTGGAGTGAAGGCGATCTTATCCTGCTGCTTCACGATGGACAAACGGCGCTTGGGGAAGCACAGGAATCCGGCTGTATCTCGATCCTATCAGGCACTGCCGAAGGCGCTTTCACCGATGATAATCTTTTGTTTGGCCTATATCCGGCAGATAACATGGTGTCTGCAGATCATGAAAGTGTAACTGTAACCATTCCCGCCGCTCAAACGGATGGCGGCAGTGGATATGATGAAAAGGCAGCGGTGGCAGTTGCCCGCATAGCCTCTGATTCACTGTATTTCCATACCGTTTGCGGTGGCGTTAAACTTAACTTCCAGATGTCGGGCGTAACAAAGGTCGAGCTTGAAAGTGTTGATGGCTATGCCCTGTCGGGTACGGTCAGGATAAAATGGGATAGCCAGGGAAAACCTAGGGTTGACGATATAAAAAACGCCAATACCATCCTCACTTTCAGTGCTTCTGAAAAGACAGGCTTTACTTCCGGCAAGGACTATTACATCTCCGCGTTGCCCTGTGATGTTTATGGGGGATACAGGCTTTCCATCTACAAAGATGGCTTGGTAGCTCATTATTTCGGTGTGCATCAAACGGTGGAACGGGCCTCGTATATAACTCCGAATGACTTGGTGGAAAGTGAATTGGAGTTTGACGATCCGGATGCGCCGCTTGTGGAAGAAGAACGTCCTGAACTGGATGCCACTACGACTGCTCTTCTGCGGCTATATCAGAAGGAGCCGACAGAAGAAAACAAGCAGGCACTATGGAATCAAATGGGGTTACGCTATGATAAAGTTGTGGCACGAAAGAAAGCCAAGCTCCGCGAACTGGAAAGAGAGGCAAAAACTCCCGACCTCGTAGAAGAAATGCAGGGTATTGTGGATGAGATGGTCGGGAATCGGGATATTCGGCTCGAACAACAGTTCCTCAGACTCGTTGATCCTCGAAACGACGATAATCCGAATGACGCTTGGATGGTGTTGCGCGGTGCGTCGGCTCCGAATGCCTACATCGGTTATGCGCCTGTTACCCATGCTGAATACGCTGTTTTCAAAGACGGCTTTGTCTATGATGCAAGAAAGGGAAACTATCCGGTAGTAAACATTACGATGGCTGAAGCCACGGCTTATTGCGACTGGCTTACGAGCCAAGACAACGCGCATGCGTATCGTCTTCCAACCGATGAAGAGTGGGTTCTCGGTGCCGGTCACATGCCTAAGGATGTCACCATGAACTCCGGCCGGGTGGAACACGGGTTGACGGCGGTGGATGCTTACAGTCAGACCACTGGTGCTTGTGGAGGCATCGATTTCTGGGGCAATTGCTGGGAATGGACCTCATCAACCGACGCAAGCGGTTGGTATATCGTCAAAGGAGGTAGTTGGGACTCTGAGCGTGATGATTGCCGCAGTGAGAAATCGGATGTCGTCAGGGCAGGTTCACAGGGCTACGCCAATGTCGGTTTCAGAGTGGTAAGGATTGATTCTTTGCATACCGAGGCGTATAGGTAATGAAAGCCGGATCTGACTGCCGTAGGGGATTTCGTAAACAGGCTTACGCCATGACAAGGTAAAATCTACTCGACGATAGGGACGTTCCGCGGCGAACTTCTGCCACAAATGTTCTCCACGCTGGCCGCTTTCGAGGAAGAAATCGTAAGCGAACTGACTAACTGCTTATTTCCCGTTAAAAACGTTCCAATAGGAATCAGTTATTTTTAGCTATGGCCATGCCATTGTTACAGCCACCTCTGTGTCGGCACGAGATAATACTAAGCAGCCGATGACTGCGCAACAGCGCACCGAACTACGCATCAAAAAAGACGGACGAAAAACCTGACGCTGACCGGGGAGCAGAAGACATAGATACGCAAACCCTGTGCGAATTTCAACAAGCAAAAATATCCGCCTGGAAAGTGCAAAGAAGCGATGGAAAAACTGACAAGAAGTCGTTCCCCGGACAGTCTGCAAATACAGTGATGGCTACTTGCTGATTGTCAGTTATTTACAAATGACGAAAATTACACTGCGATGCAATCCGAATTACACTGCAGTGTAATTTCAATTTCATAGGCATGCATTTTTCATTTCATCGGCATAAAATGAGAAATGCATGCCTATCCTCTCAGGTTTTCTAAAAAAAATAGACAATAACCCTTTGCTGCGGGGGGCGCGTCGAACAAATGAACCGGTCCCCAAAGGTCAGGTAAAGGATAAATTACATTTCTTGCATCCTCGGTAATGACAAAGGGCTTTTTCCCTTTAAGCGGAGTTTTTTATTCCTATCCCCGCGGGGGGAGATTAGATTTATCTCTTTCCCAGGCTGTTTCTTAAAAGTTGTGTTGGGGGGCGTTTTTGCGGGAAGGCGGATAGGATACCTTTTTCTTACGCTTCTCCCAACCAGCCGCCAACGATTTCCAAATAACGGGCGTCCGTTTCGTCGAATGCAGCCGGGCGGTCGCTATCGATGTCGAGAACGGCTATGACACGACCTTGGCGCCGAACGGGTACGACGATTTCCGAACGCGAGGCCGAATTGCAGGCGATGTGTCCCGGAAAAAGATTTACATCGGGTACGATCAGGGTGCGGGCTTCTTTCCAGGCGGTTCCGCACACGCCTTTGCCATACCGGATGCGGGTGCAGGCAACGGGGCCTTGAAAAGGGCCTAAAATGAGTATTTCGTCGGCCGGATTGGCTGTTTCAACGCCTGTTACCCGGTAAAATCCCACCCAAAAGAAGCCGAAAGTTTGCTTGAGGGCGGCCGCTGTATTGGCCAGGTTGGCGATAAAATCGGTTTCTCCTTTCAACAAACCGGCTAGTTGGGGGAGCAACGCCTCATAGCGTGCTGCCTTATTTGTGCCTTCGATGAATAATTCTTCAGCCATATTTTTAGTATATTATTAGGAAAGCAAAGGTAAAAATTAAATGGAAATATCTGTACCTTTGCCTTCGCTTAATCCTCCCTGCGGGGGAGGGGGCCGGCGGGAAGCCGGCCGGATGATTTATTAAAATAGATGATATGGCAAAAGAAAATTCTCCACTTGTTTTAGGAACCGAACCGATCGGTCGGTTGCTCACCCAATATGCTATTCCTGCTATTATCGCCATGACGGCCTCTTCTCTTTACAATATGGCCGACAGTATTTTTATCGGCCAGGGTGTCGGCCCGCTGGCCATTTCGGGTTTGGCGCTTACTTTCCCGCTGATGAACCTGGCAGCCGCTTTCGGTTCGCTGGTAGGAGTGGGAGCTTCCACGCTGGTATCGGTGAAATTAGGACAGCACGATTACGAGGGGGCGAATAAGGTGTTGGGTAATGTATTGGTTTTGAATGTGATTCTCGGCATTACCTTTACCTTTATTTTTCTCTGGCAACTCGATCCCATTCTTTATTTCTTCGGCGCGAGCGAAAACACGATCGGCTATGCCCGCGATTATATGCAGGTAATCTTACTGGGCAATGTCGTTACCCATATGTATTTGGGGCTGAACGCCGTATTGCGTTCTTCCGGTTATCCCCGGATGGCGATGTATGCAACGCTGGCTTCGGTTGTCATCAACTGTGTGCTGAATCCTTTGTTTATTTTCGGATTCGGCTGGGGTATCCGCGGTTCAGCGTTGGCTACGGTCATTTCGCAGGTTATTTCGCTTACGGGGCAGTTTATTCACTTTGCCAATCCGAAACAAATCTTGCATTTTCGTCGCGGCATTTACCGGCTCCGGTCGGAAATCGTGAAGGGAATCTTGTATATCGGCATGTCGCCTTTTTTGATTAATCTGTGTTCGTGCCTGATCGTGATCTTGATAAACCGGGGGTTGAAGGAATACGGGGGCGATATGGCTATCGGAGCTTACGGTATCGTGAATCGGATTGTTTTCTTGTTCATCATGGTTATTATGGGGTTCAATCAGGGGATGCAACCTATCGCGGGGTATAATTTCGGCGCCCGGCAATACCCGCGTGTCACGGAGGTGACGAAACTGACGATGTGGTGGGCTATCGGTGTGGCTACGGCCGGTTTTTTGTTGTGTCAGCTTTTTCCTTCGTTGATCGTTCGGTTGTTTACGGACGACAGTGAATTGATTGCGGCCGCGGTGTATGGTTTGCATATCGTGTTTGCTGTTTTTCCGCTCGTGGGGTTTCAGATGGTGGCGACCAACTTTTTCCTTTCGATCGGCATGTCGAAGAAAGCGATCTTTCTTTCGTTGACCCGGCAAATGCTTTTCCTGGTTCCTTTCCTGGTGATCTTGCCTCGTTTCTATGGTACGTTGGGGGTATGGGTCAGTATTCCGATGGCTGATACGGTGGCTACGGTGGTGACGGCGTTGGTGTTGGTGAATCAGTTCCGGAAGTTTAAAAAGCATCCGGCGTAAAACGAGCCGGATTTCGGAACGGAAAAAGGTCGGTTTCCCGGATTTTTTCGTATGTTTGCGGGGGTGCGGCTGCCGTTCTTCCGGGCTACTGGGCAGGGGGCAGCGGTATCGTGTGCAAAGGTTTGTGTGTCATTAAAAGCAAAATATGATATGGAAAATAAGATTATCATAACGATCGGACGGCAATTCGGAAGCGGAGGCCGGGAAGTGGGGCAAAAGCTGGCGAAGGCGCTCGGTATTACTTATTATGATAAGGAGCTGATGGCTGTGGCGGCGCGCGAAAGCGGTTTGTGCGAGGAGGTGTTCGAGAAGGCCGATGAACGGGCGTCGAGCGGATTATCGTATGCTTTTACGATGGGGTATTCTTTTATGGGGATGTTTACTCCTTATACGGATATTTTGTCGAACGACGGTTTGTTCAAATTCCAGAGCGATGCGATTCGCAAACTGGCTGAAACGGAGTCGTGTGTGTTAGTGGGTCGGTGCGCCGATTATATCTTGCGTGATGATCCGGCTTGTTTGAGTTTCTTTATTCACAGCAGCCTCGAAAATCGCATTCAGCGTATTGTGCAACGGCAGGGGGTGACGGTGGAGCAGGCTAAAGAATTGCTGACCAAAACGGATAAGTCGCGGGCGGCTTACTATAATTATTATACCAATAAGGCTTGGGGCGTGGCTTCTTCTTATAATTTTTCCATCGATGTGTCTGTGTTGGGCGTGGAAGAGACGGTGGGGTTTATGAAGGCTTTTATCGATCGCCGGGAGGAATTGCGTCCGCCTCATTTCGGTTGAAGGAAATAAAAATCCGAAAAAACAATCCGGTGGCGTGTAGCTTTGCTAAGGAAAGTTTTTCGTATCTTTGCTATACATAAGCGAAGATAGGCGGCACCTCGGCATAATCAGGCTAAGCTTGCTTCTGCCCTCGGTTTGCACTGTCTTCGCCCTTGACTTATCATAGGGGTGCCTTACTATACGGGCTGAGATCATACCCATAGAACCTGCTTCGGGTAATGCCGGCGAAGGGAATAGGTAGTAACCAAACGAAAGGAGAGTTTTGCCTCTATGTGCTCTCCGATTTGTAAACTCTAATTTTTATTGTAGTATGGAACAGATTGTTTCAACAGGAATTATCGACGCTTATTTTGCCAAGCTGAAAAACAACTTGTCTGTCGATGTGGCTATTGTGGGAGGAGGTCCTTCCGGTATCGTTGCGGCTTATTATCTGGCGAAGGCCGGTAAGAAAACGGCGCTTTTCGATCGTAAACTGGCTCCCGGCGGCGGTATGTGGGGTGGGGCGATGATGTTCAACGATATTGTCGTGCAGGAAGAGGCAATGCCGATTGTGAAGGAACTGGGGGTTAGCTACCAGGCTGCGGGCAATGGTACCTATATCATGGATTCGGTGCATACCGCGTCTGCTTTGATTTATCAGGCTACGAAAGCCGGTGCTACTATTTTCAATTGTTATTCGGTGGAGGATGTGGTGTTCCATAACGATGCCGTGGCCGGGGTGGTGGTGAACTGGGCGCCGGTTATCCGGGAAGGCATGCATGTGGATCCGCTGACGATCATGGCGAAAGCTGTGTTGGAAGGTACGGGACACGATTGCGAGGTGGCGCGTACGGTGGCTCGTAAAAACGATATTCGATTGAATACGCCTACGGGGGGCGTTATCGGTGAACGTTCGCTGAATGTGGAGTTGGGTGAACAGACCACGGTGGAAAATACGAAAGAGATTTATCCCGGTCTGTTTGTGTCCGGTATGGCGGCCAACGGTGTGAGCGGCAGTTTCCGTATGGGGCCGATTTTCGGCGGAATGCTGATGAGCGGTAAAAAAGCGGCCGAGCTGATTTGTGCCAAACTCGATTCTTAATGATGCTTTATAAAGGAGGCGGTTAGCGCGCCAAACGTAAAAAAAAGAGCGGCTTTTTGAAAAGCCGTTCTTTTTTGTTTTTGAATGTTTTTTATCCTTTTTAGGAATGAAATAAGCGGTGAAGCCCAGCGTATGACCTTTAGAATTGGGATAAATGGGATACAGGCCTTCTTCTTATCAAAGAGAACAAATCCACGAAAACAAACGCTTATAGGGGGGGGTGGCCCCCGTCTATTTATTTTCCTTCAATCCCGCCTTATTTTCTACCCCGGTAATTTTCCGAATCCACGGAAGCACATAAACCGCTTTGAAATAATGATTTTTCGGATCGACATTCACCATCCGGAAATAAGTATCCCGGTCGATGCCGGCCGGAAGCGTTTGTCTGTCCTCCCTTTTTTCCGGTTCTGCAAATGCTTCATAATGGTAATAAGTGAAATTTTCCGGTTTTCCGGCCAGTGAATACGCTTGCTCAATCAGCCGAAAATCCCGATCCAGACCACCTTCCGTACAAATCACCGCCCGGGGAGCCAAGGCCGCTACCAAATCCGGAAAATCAAACTGCCGGAGAAAACCGGGAATCAGATGTGAAATATCGTTCGGCCACGGACGTCGTCCCTGTTCATCGGGCCAAGTCATCACCAATGCCCGTTCGCGGGTGCGGCAAAGAAAATCGTTATAAACAAAAGCATAAATCGAAGAATCCAGATTGCCTAACGCCATCAACATCTCCGTTCCGAACGAAAATCCGCTTATAATCAGCCGCTCCTTCTGCATTACCGGCTGTTTTTTCATCCACTCCAGAATATGCCGGTCGATGTAGGAAGCATAGCCCAGATAACTCCAATTCAATTCCAGGAGTCCCCGCGCCAAAGTCTGGTAATCGTACGAGCCTTGGCCGGCGATTGTTTCCAAATCGGCCGCCTCGCCGCTCCCCGGGTTATCTACAGCCACCGCCACCCATCCCTGACGAACATACAACAGCGCCATCGCATTGCGGCTAACGGATGCAATCGTCGTATCGGGCAATATCCAGGCCCCTTCCGGCTCGCCGGCCAATTCTTCTTTTGTCCCTCCCCATCCCGGGATACATAATACCGCCGGCACTGGTCGGGAAGGTTCCACGCCATCGGGAATCAAGACCAGGTAAGGCACAACGCAAGCCGGTAGGGGATATGCTTCCCATTTCTCGATCCGGTACCCCTTTCGCTGTCGAACGTCCACGCAGACCGGCTCCGGAAGGTTCGATAGAACAGGATGTTTCATCAAGGTCTGCATAGCCTCTTTCACTTGATGCTGCCATACCGGAAATTCGGTGGGGGATAAGGAAGGGCGGAAAGTTAAAAGGGGTTCTTCCTGCTTCATAAGCTGATGAACCACAGCGCGGGAACTGGTAAACCGTCCGTCAGCGCGCTGTGTTTCGAAAGAAGAGTGCGCGGCCGGATCGAAAGGCTGCTGGGCGTACGTCAGACTCGAAATAAAAAGCCATAAGGTAAACAATCGTTTTTTCATACCCTGAGCGGTTAAAATGGATGGTAGGGAAACTCTGTTTTCATGCGTTTCCATGCCTTAAATATACTTCTTTTTTCTTTTTCCGGCAAATTCCGTGCGATTGTTAGGAGGGGCGGAAATTTCTCTCTATCTTTGCTATACATAAGCGAAGATAGGGAGCACCTCGGCATAATCAAGTTAAGTTTGCTTCTACGCTCGGTTTGCACTATCTTTGCTATACATAAGCGAAGATAGGGAGCACCTCGGCATAATCAAGCCAAGCTTGCTTCTGCCCTCGGTTTGCACTATCTTTGCTATAAATGAGCGAAGATAGGCGGCACCTCGGCATAATCAAGCCAAGCTTGCTTCTGCCCTCGGTTTGCACTATCTTTGCCAGAGAGGATTATGAAGAGAAAGAAACAAATCATCCGGTATATACTGCTTTTAGTCAGTTTGGTGATGTTGATTTCGGTTGTCGTGCCGCATCACCATCACAGCGATGGTATGGCCTGCTATAAACCGCTTACCGAGGCGCATCACACCAGCGGCTCGCACGGTTGCGGATGCGACGGGCACAACCTGGCTTTTCTTACCTCCTTTCATTCGGCTCCTACCGACCTGGTCTCCAGCCATTGTCTGTTTCCGCTTTTCATTCTGTATGACTACATTTATCCTCCTACGCCCACTTTTGTCGAACAACTTTTCGGGCGCGAAAGGGCCGTTTATATCGAATCCTTGCACGATACCTGGATTGTTTCGGCATCCGGCTTGCGTGCTCCACCCACTATGTGCTGATCTATCTCTTTTTTAGAGGAGAAGCTGCTTGGGAACTTCCGGCAACTTCTTTCGGACAATTTTATTATTCACACAAGCACATCGTTACAATGAAAAAAATAGTTTGGATGGGGGTACTCTGTACCTACCTGATGGCCGGGTGCGCCGGCCACGCTGCGCACGAAGGACAAGATGAGCACGGCCGTACCCATGAAGAAGCGCACGACCATGAATCGGAAGGCCACGATCACGAACATGAAGCTGCCCATGAACATACCGACGGGCACGATCACGATCACGAACACGAAGCGGGAGGCGCTCACCCCGGCGAGATTATCTTTAAAAAAGCATTGGCCGAAGCTGTCGGTCTGCAAACCCATACGGTCGAAAAAGGGCCGTTTGTGGACGTAATTAAAACCTCGGGCCGCGTTATGGCCGCCCAGGGCGACGAATCGGTCGTGGTGGCTACCGTACCGGGCATCGTTAGTTTCGGAGGACTGCCGTTTGTAGACGGAACATCTGTACGGAAAGGACAAACCTTGCTTAACCTGGCCTCGAATACGCTTTCCGACGGCAATTACGCCCTGAAAATCAAACTGGCGTACGAAACCGCTCAAAAAGAATATGAACGGATGAAACAACTTGTCGGTGATAAAATCGTTTCCGCCAAGGATTTCGAACAAGCCCGGCTGAACTATGAAAATGCCAAAGCCGCTTACGACGCCGTAGCCGGAAAGGCTTCGGCCAAGGGGGTGGCCGTAGTAGCTCCCTTGGGCGGTTATTTGAAGAATCTTCAGGTGAAAGAGGGCGACTATGTAGCCGTGGGCCAACCTTTGGCTACCATTTCTCAAAATAACCGCCTGGTACTTCAAGCCGACGTATCGGAAAGATATTTCCAGTACCTGCCTGCTATTCGCTCGGCCAATTTTCGGACGCCCTACGATAACCGGCTGTATCAACTCGACGAGTTGCACGGGCGCTTGTTATCGTACGGAAAAGCCTCCGATTCAAATTCTTTTTATATTCCCGTCACCTTCGAATTCGACAATAAAGGAGCCGTTATACCCGGTTCGTTTGTGGAAATCTACCTACTGGCCG
The DNA here is from genome assembly GCA_048403675.1 of Tannerellaceae bacterium. Lineage (GTDB taxonomy): Bacteria > Bacteroidota > Bacteroidia > Bacteroidales > Tannerellaceae > Parabacteroides. The sequence goes on from DBFJSK010000267.1 coordinate 11,334, forward strand.
CCCCGCTGGAAAATGTGATAAGTGTGCCGGTGGGCGCCTTGATTGAAGAACAAGGAATTTATTCGGTTTATATTCAACTGGATGAAGAAGGATATAAAAAACAGGAGGTGACGCTGGGTGTCAATAACGGCGCCGAAGTGCAAATCCTTTCCGGCTTGCATCCGGGTGATAAAGTCGTTACCCGCGGCGCTTATCAAATCAAGTTAGCTTCGGCATCGAACGCGATTCCGGCTCATTCCCATCAACACTAATAAACGGCTGGCATTATGTTGAATAAAATCATATATTATTCGCTGCACAACCGGCTCGTGGTGTTGGTCTGTGCGGTGTTGCTGATGATAGCCGGTACCTATACCGCCTTTCATACCGATGTAGATGTATTTCCCGATTTGAATGCTCCCACAGTGGTGATTATGACCGAAGCCAATGGCATGGCGCCCGAAGAGGTGGAACGGCTGGTTACTTTCCCGGTGGAAACGGCGGTGAACGGGGCGATGGATGTACGGCGCGTACGCTCTTCTTCCACCACCGGTTTCTCGGTGGTCTGGGTGGAATTCGACTGGGGAACCGACATTTACCTGGCCCGTCAGATCGTTTCTGAAAAGTTGGCGGTGGTTGGCGAAAGTTTGCCCGAAAATGTGGGTAAACCCACCCTCGGCCCGCAATCTTCAATCTTGGGAGAAATGATGATTATCGGCTTGACGGTCGATAGTACGAAAATAACCGGCGAGGTGCCGACCACGCAAATGGATTTGCGTACGATTGCCGACTGGACGATTCGTCCGCGTCTGCTTTCTACCGGCGGCGTAGCCCAGGTAGCCGTGATCGGCGGCGATATTAAGGAATACCAGATTTTGCTGGATCCGGCCCGGATGAAACATTACGGTGTGGGCCTCGACGAAGTATTGGCCGTGTGCCGGAATATGAACCGGAATGCGAACGGAGGGGTGTTATATGAGTATGATAACGAATATATTATCCGGGGTATTCTTTCTACGGCGAAAGTAGAGGAACTCGCCAGGAACGTGGTAAAGACGGTGAATGATATTCCTGTCATGCTGGAAAATATCGCTACCGTGCGGGTAGGAGGGAAGAGTCCCAAACTGGGAACGGCCTCGGAAAGAACCAAGCCGGCGGTATTGATAACCGTAACCAAACAACCGAATACGAGCACGATCGATTTGACGGAAAAACTGGACGATATTATGGCCGATTTGAAACAGAATTTGCCGGCCGACGTGCAAGTTTCTACCGATATTTTCCGGCAGAGCCGTTTTATCGACAGTTCCATCAATAACGTGAAAAACAGCTTGTTCGAGGGAAGTATTTTTGTGGTGATTGTCTTATTCCTGTTCTTGATGAATATCCGCACGACGGTTATTTCGTTAGTCGCTTTGCCGCTCTCGCTGTTGGTTACGATCATGGTATTGCATTATCTGGGAATGACAATCAATACGATGAGCCTCGGCGGTATGGCCATCGCTATCGGTTCGCTGGTAGACGATGCCATTGTGGATGTGGAAAACGTTTATAAACGAATACGCGAGAATCGTTTGTTACCACCTGCGGAACAGCGTTCGATTATGGCGGTGGTATACGATGCTTCGCGCGAAGTGCGCATGCCGATTTTGAATTCGACCCTGATTATTGTGGTCAGTTTCGTGCCGCTATTCTTCCTACACGGAATGGAAGGGCGCATGCTGGTCCCGCTCGGCATTGCCTTTATCGTATCTCTTTTCGCTTCTACCGTCGTGGCTTTGACGCTTACGCCCGTTCTGTGCAGCTATTTGCTGAAAGGGAAAAAACAACCGGGCGATCCGACAGGTCAACCGGCCGACGTTACGGAAAGTGGGTCGGATGTTTCTTCTGTATCCGATTCTGCTCTGGCCACCGCTTCCCGTAATGCCCGTCTCGATGAAGCGGGGAAATCTTTGCGCGAACCTTTGGTGAGCCGTACCCTGAAAAAATGGTATAAAGCGGCTTTGGTACCGGCTCTGGCCCATTGGAAAATCGTGTTGGGCACCACATTGGCGCTCTTTGTAGTGTCATTGATCGTCTTCTTCCAACTCGGAAGGAGTTTCCTTCCGCCCTTCAATGAAGGTTCGTTTACCATCAACGTCAGTTCGCTGCCTGGCATATCCCTTGAGGAATCCGACCGAATGGGGCGCCGCGCTGAAGCGTTGTTGATGCAAGTGTCCGAAATCCAGACGGTAGCCCGTAAAACCGGTCGCGCGGAACTGGATGAACATGCTTTGGGGGTGAATGTCTCCGAAATTGAAGCGCCTTTCCAATTGAAAGATCGTAGCCGCGAGGAGGTGATGAACGATGTGCGGCGCAAACTCTCTACCATCAGCGGGGCGAATATCGAAATCGGGCAGCCTATTTCCCACCGTATCGACGCCATGTTGTCGGGTACTGAAGCCAATATCGCCATTAAATTGTTCGGAACCGACTTGAACCGTATGTTTACGATCGGCAACGAGGTAAAAGCGGCTATCCAGGGCATCCCTGGCGTAGTCGATCTGAAAGTGGAGCAACAAATCGAACGTCCGCAATTAACGATTAC
>DBFJSK010000268.1:0-7140 GCA_048403675.1 Tannerellaceae bacterium
GGTGCTCGTAAAGGTTTGGCCGATACGGCTCTGAAAACGGCTGATGCCGGTTATCTGACACGTCGACTGGTAGACGTATCGCACGACGTGATCGTCAATGAAGAAGATTGCGGAACTTTGCGCGGTTTGATCTGCACCGAATTGAAGAACAACGAAGAAGTCATCGCTTCTTTATACGAACGTATCCTCGGCCGTGTATCCGTTCACGATATCGTACATCCGATTACCGGAGAAATTCTGGTAAAAGCCGGCGAAGAAATCCGGGAAGACGCTGCCCAGAAAATTCAGGAATCTCCGATCGAAAGTGTGGAAATCCGTTCGGTACTGACCTGCGAATCGAAAAAAGGCGTCTGCGCCAAATGTTACGGCCGTAACCTGGCCACCAACAAGATGGTACAGAAAGGTGAAGTGGTTGGTGTGATTGCTGCCCAGTCGATCGGTGAACCGGGTACACAGTTGACCCTGCGTACATTCCACGTCGGTGGTATTGCCTCCAACATTGCAACCGAAAACAGCATTACCTCGAAATACGACGGTATTCTCGAAATCGACGAGTTGCGTGCCGTAGAATCGACGGATGAAGTGACAGGTAAAAAGCACCAGGTTGTGGTAAGCCGTCTGGCAGAAATGCGCATCGTCGATCCGAATACGAAAATCGTCCTGCTGACGCACAATATACCTTACGGTTCGAAACTCTTCTTCGACAACGGCGCCCGTGTAAAGAAAGGGGACGTTATCATCGAATGGGACCCGTTCAATGCCGTAATCGTATCGGAAGTGTCCGGTAAGATCGAATTTGAAAGCGTGGTTGAAAACGTTACTTACAAAGTAGAAAGCGACGAAACAACCGGTTTGAAAGAAAAGATCATTATCGAATCCAAAGACAAAACGAAAGCCCCGGCGGCTCACATTGTCGATGAAAACGGTAACTATCTGAAAAACTATTCACTGCCTCTGGGCGCTCACGTCGTTAAAGAAAACGGCGATCCGGTAAAAGCCGGTGAAGTATTGGTTAAGATTCCGCGTGCCGTCGGTAAAGCCGGCGATATTACCGGTGGTCTGCCCCGTGTAACCGAGTTGTTCGAAGCCCGCAACCCGTCGAATCCGGCAGTTGTATCGGAAATCGACGGTGAAATCGGATTCGGTAAAATCAAACGAGGTAACCGGGAAATTACCGTTACGTCGAAATTGGGCGAAGTGAAGAAATATATGGTACCGTTGTCCAAACAACTCCTGGTACAGGAAAACGATTATATTCGCGCCGGTATGCCCCTTTCGGACGGTGCAACGACTCCTTCCGACATTCTGGCCATCAAAGGCCCGACGGCGGTACAGGAATACATCGTTAACGAAGTACAGGACGTATACCGTTTGCAGGGTGTGAAAATCAACGACAAGCACTTTGAAGTCATTGTCCGTCAGATGATGCGCAAGGTAGAAGTCGTCGATCCGGGAGATACCCGCTTCCTCGAACAGCAAGTTGTGGACAAGCTGGAAGTGATGGATGAGAACGACCGCATCTGGGGCAAAAAAGTGGTTACCGATCCGGGCGATTCCCAGACCATGCAAGCCGGCCAGATCGTAACGGCCCGCAAGTTGAGAGACGAAAACAGTATGCTCAAACGTCGCGATTTACGTTTGGTAGAAGTACGCGATGCCGTACCGGCTACCGCTAACCAGATTCTCCAAGGTATTACCCGCGCCGCTTTGCAGACCAACAGCTTTATGTCGGCCGCTTCTTTCCAGGAAACGACGAAAGTGCTGAACGAAGCTGCTATTAACGGCAAAGTAGACCGGTTGGAAGGATTGAAAGAAAACGTGATCTGCGGACATTTGATCCCGGCCGGAACCGGGCAGCGTGATTTCGACAAACTCGTAGTTGGCGCCAAAGACGAATTCGAACGCATTTTCGCCAATCGCAAAAATGTAGTCGATTTCAACACGATGGACAAAGAAGAAGAATAAACCTTCTCTGCATAAGATGAAAAAGGGTATGGAACTGATGTCCATACCCTTTTTTGTTTTAGCATATTTGCATATGCAACCGATTAATTCTATTTTTGCTTTGAATAAGCGAAGATAGGCTGCGCCTGGGCATAACCAAGTAAAGCTTGCTTCTGCACTCGGTTTGCACTATCTTTGCAAAAGATCAAAAAGAATAAATCTATCATGAAAAAAATTATCTGCACCTTACTGGGCATCTTGCTTGCCCTTCCCATCCTGTGGGCCGGAAACACCCTCAAAGTCATGTCGTACAATATCCGTTACGACAATCCCGAAGACGGAACAAATCAATGGAAAAACCGCAAAGATTTCGCCGCCAACCTCATCCGCTTTTACGACGCGGATATTTTCGGCGCCCAGGAAGTATTGCATCACCAGCTAACCGACCTTTCCGACCGCTTGCCCGGCTACGCCCATGTCGGTGTCGGGCGGGAAGACGGTAAAACCAAAGGCGAATACGCCCCCATTTTTTACAAAAGCGACCGCTTCGACTTGCTCAAGAGCGGTAACTTCTGGCTGGCGGAAGACATCAACGCCGTAGGTAAAAAAGGCTGGGATGCCGCCTGCGAACGCGTGGCCACCTGGGCTATCCTGCGGGACAAACAAACCGGCAAGGAATTCTTCTTCCTCAACACCCACCTCGATCATATGGGTAAAGTGGCCCGGCATGAAGGCGCTTCGCTCGTACTGGAACAATCCAAGCAATTAGCCGGTAACCTGCCCGTCATCGTAACCGGCGATTTCAATGCTATCCCCTCGGACGAACCCATCCAAGTTCTGACCACTGCCTCCGACCCCCGTCATTTGACGCATTCTCGTGAGGTAGCCGCTTTCAAATATGGCCCCGAATGGACATTCCACGACTTTGGAAAAATCCCTTTCGACAAACGGGAATGGATCGACTATATTTTTGTAAAAGGAGACATCCGCGTACTTAACCATGGCGTGCTGACCGATACCTTGAACCAATTGTATCCTTCCGACCATTGTCCGGTTATCAGTACCCTCGAAATACGCTAATTACCCAAGCGGCTCATGAGCAAAGCAACAGAGGTATTTAATGAAGTGACCCCTCTCTCGGCCGAAGACTGTTTCCTGGTCATCCAGCGGCTGAGAGAGCGGTTTCAATACCTGCTGCACGTTCATTTGGAATTCGAACTCAATTATCTGGAAAACGCATCGGGCGCCCACCGGATTGTAGGCGATTCCATCGAAGAAATAAGCGACCTTGACCTGGTCTTGATAGCCGGAGGCACCCGGCATGCCTATAGCAACCACAAATGCACCAGTCAACACATTGACGAAATCACCATCCAATTTCACGAATCCCTTTTCGACAGTGTCATCCACAAACGTCATTTCAAGACGATTAAAGACATGTTCGCGAATGCCTCCCACGGCCTCGTCTTTAGCCGCGAGATGATCCTCAGCATCCGCAAAGATTTGAAAATGCTTTCTAATGACGAACACCCCGACTCGTTCCGGAACCTGCTGCGGCTGATTGAGATACTGAAAAAACTTTCGCTCGACAAAAAAGCGCGTCGCCTGAGTGAAGACAATACTCCCCAACCCATGCCCGACCTGGAACACGACCGCTTAGACAGCATCATGATCTATCTGCATAAAAACTACCAGTCGCGCATCACCCTGGCGGAAGTCGCTTCCTTGATTAGCATGAGCGAAGCCTCCCTGACGCGTTTCCTGAAAAAGTGGACAGGCAAAACTTTTATCGATAACCTGAACGACATCCGTATTTCCGAAGCCATCTGCCGGTTGATGGATACCTCCGACAGCATCTCCGAAATCTGTTATAAATGCGGATTCAACAACCTGTCCAACTTCAATCGCGCTTTCAAAAACCGTAAAGGAATCACCCCTACCGAATACCGGGAAAAATACGCGCGTACCCGTTTTAGGATTTGAAACAGGAATTTGGACTATTTTGCATTGATTTATATCAATTCTTGACGAAATAGTATCATATATTGTAGGAAAAGTATTTGGTGGTTCCTTTTAAACCCCGTATTTTTGTAAAGTTAAAATGAAAGAGATTAGCATTTAAATAGAAACCTTAACTTAAACGCCAAAACCGTATTTTATATCAAACACAAAAGGTATTTTTACATTGGTCTAAAGAATTGAGAATTAAAAACACAACTATTGAAAACGGCTGCCCGTGACGGGTAGCCGTTTTTACTTTGGGGGATAGGAAGAACTAATTTTACCGCCCTGTTGGCAGCCCCTTCTCTTTAGGTAGAATATCTATTCCCCTTTCCCAAGAGGAGAAGCCCGGAGCAAATAGAGGAAGCTGCGCTTGAATGAAAGAAACCCGGCCCAAGCAAAAACCCAGCCCAAGCAAAAGAAATCCAGTCCCAAGCAAAAGAAACTCGGCCCGAGCAAAAGCAGCCGGCCCCGACTCAAAGAAGCTGCCGCCCGATAGAGCCGCTCCGTTCAAATAGAGGAAATCTGCGTCGGATAGAAATCCCGACAAATCACTAAATTGCCCCCCATACGTCTAAATCCCCGATTTATGTTTATATTTGCCCCGCAATTTTATCATTATTTAAAAAAAGAAACAATATGGAAAACAACAAACCCGCCAATAACGAGATTCAGATCGAACTCTCCGAAGAAATGGCCCAAGGAACGTACGCCAACCTGGCAATCATCTCCCACTCCTCTTCCGAATTCATTTTAGACTTCATCCGTGTCGTACCGGGCGCTCCCAAGGCACAGGTAAAGAGCCGCATTATCCTGACGCCGGACAATGCCAAACGCCTCTATTTCGCCCTGCAAGACAATATCAATAAATTCGAAGAACAACTCAAAGGCGGCAACACCGCACAATTCGACGAATTCGCCGGCGGCGTAAAAGGAGAAGCCTAACCGGTAGGTCGATCGGCAGTCCGGGGCCCGGAAAAGCCCGAAGGAAAAACTATTCGCCTAGAGGTAAGTTCCTTTTCCGCCGAAAATCGCCGAAAATCGCCAAGAAATTGCCGAGAAATCGGCAAAAGGCCGACTAATAGGCCGATAAGCAGAAAGTCGGCAAACCAACCGAGCCACATGCACGCGGAGAAAGGAGCTGAGCAAAAAACCGAACCACACACGGGTAGAAAGAACTAAAACATTTCCCCGCATCCGGCGTTCCCCCCGGCCCGAGAAACTTATCCAAAAGAAAACTCTCCCTGTATTCCGTCCCGTTTCGAATCCTCAAAAGAATCCCGACGAAATACAAGGAGAGTTTTTATACCCTTGGGCAAAAACGAACCCTCAAAAAGCCCTCTTCCCACTTCGGACAACCAAAGAACAGCAGCCCCCCGCGCTTACCGCTGCCAGATCTCCCAAGCCGCAAAAGCCTGCAAAAGCAACATTTCAAGCCCGTTCTTCACCACGCAACCCTTCTCCTTGCCCTTTTTCATAAACAAAGTCTCATCCGGGTTATACAACAAATCATACAACAAATGATCCGGCGTCAGCAAATCATACGGAATATTCGGGCACGCATCCACATTCGGAAACATACCCAAAGGCGTCGTATTCACGATCACCGTATACTGCTCCATCGTCTTAGCCGTAATCTGCTCGTAAGTAATACAAAACTCCTTCGGCGTACGCGACACCAGCGTAGAACCCACGCCCAACTGCTTCAACCCCTGAAAAACCGCTTTTGCCGCGCCCCCCGTTCCCAGGATCAACGCCTTGCGATGCGACTCGTTGAGAAGCGGCTCGATGGACTGCTTAAAGCCGATAATATCCGAATTAAAACCCTTCAACTTCGTCCGACCGAACAACCCCTTTGTAAACTTAATTACATTCACCGCCCCGATCAGGCGCGCATCCTCGTCGAGATCATCCAGATAAGGAATCACCTGCTCCTTATACGGAATCGTCACATTCAAACCCCGCAACTCCGGATTCTCTCTCAATACATTCTTAATCTCCTTGATAGCCGGAATTTCAAAATTTAGATACTCCGCATCAATCTTTTCCGCCTCGAACTTCTGATTAAAATACGTTTTAGAAAACGAATGTCCCAAGGGATACCCCAATAAACCATATTTTTGCATAGCCTTTGTTGTAAGTATTTGTTTATTCTTTAGTTGCTGTATATAACGAACAAATCCCGAAAGTAAACGTCTTCGCCTTTACCTCTTTGAACCCCGCGCGGCCGATCAGCTCCGTCATCACCTTGCCCTGCGGCACCACCTTCACCGAAGCCGGCAAATAGCGATACGCCTCCCGCTCGCGCGAGAAAAGCCACCCTACCGACGGAATCACCGTTGTAGCATACACCCGGTAAAGCTGCTTCATCGGAAACGACTCCGGCGACGACAATTCCAAAATCATCAAATGACCACCCGGTTTCAGCACCCGATACATCTGGCAGATACCCTGCTCGATATGCTCGAAATTACGCACCCCGAAAGCCGCCGTAACCGCATCGAACGAAGCATCGGCATACGTAAGCGCCATACAATCCTGCTGTTCGAATGAAATAAACTCCGACAATCCCGCTTCGGCCACCTTTCGCCGGCCCACCTCCATCATCCCTTCGGAAATGTCGGCACCTATCACCTCGGCCGGTCGGAGCGTATGATACATCGAAATCGCCAAATCGCCCGTACCGGTAGCCAAATCCAAAATCTGTTGCGGCCGGAAAGGCTTCAGGAAGGCAATGCCCTTCCTGCGCCATCCTTTATCGAAACCAAGCGAAAGCGTATGGTTCAGCAAATCATATTTGCCGGCAATCGCATCAAACATCCGCCTGACCTGCCGGCTTTTCTGCTCCTTCCGGTTGTAAGGCAACACATTTTCCGAACCGTATTTCGCCATGCTCCGTTAGTTCTGTTGAAGATACTCCGTTACATGCTTCTCAATGCGTTCGGCCAGATTATCCGTATCGCCTTTCACAAACTTTTCGCCCGTGATATGCTCGAATAACTCGATATACCGTTCGCTGATCCCCTCCACGATCGAAGGCGTCATTTCCGGCACCTGCTGTCCGGCTTTTCCCTGGAAACCGTTTTCCATCAACCATTCGCGTACGAACTCCTTCGAAAGCTGCTTCTGCGCTTCCCCTTTGGCAAAACGCTCTTCATACCCTTCGCTATAGAAATAGCGGGAAGAATCCGGCGT
>DBFJSK010000269.1:0-3532 GCA_048403675.1 Tannerellaceae bacterium
ATCAAATACCGGGAAAAATGCCAGAGTAAAGGCCTCGAAAATCAGATGCGCCGGGATACGTTCGCCTATGAGTGGCTCGGTAAAAATACCGACGGCACCCTGCGGCAGATTATCAACCGCACCCAGCTAGGCGAATTCAGTTTGAATGATTTTACCAAGCATATAGCGCTGTTGCAAGAAGTGGAAGGCCGTATCAAATCCGTCGGCAGCCTGGCGGGGCAGGGCAGCAACCGCAAAAACGGAATCATCGAGTTCAATCTGAATAATTCCGACGATTGCTTTCACGCCTATTTCGTACCCGTGAAAGGAGGCGTAGATTCCGAAGGAAATATATACCGCTTCGACGACCAGAAATACGTAAATACCCAGCGGGTGAAATTCTTTCTGGCCTTCAGCCTGAGCGGTTACCTGGCCTGGCAGCCTATACCGGCCGAGAAGGAAAGAGCGAATACGGGCATCCTGCGGAAGTTGCAAGAAGGCACCCACCTCAACGAGCCGATTACGGAAGGAGGAAAGCTACAGGTGCGGGTGGAAACGATCGATAACCGGCTTCGCCAAATCGTCTGTTCACAGAAAGGTAGCAAGGAGAAAATCGCGATCGATTTCGAGGAAGGTAAACAATATGCCGATTATAAAAAGCTCAGGCGCACGGAGATTACCGTCGTTTTTCAGGAGAATAAATATAAAATAGTGTCGGTATAGAACGAAGAAAATTCCGCCGGATTCGTTATATTTGTGGCCAAGAGCTGAAACTAAGTGGCTAATTAATTTATTTTGAACGCTATAATCATGAAAAAAACAGGACTCATTTTGCTGTCGTTGGCATTCGCAGCTACGCTTTGGGCGGAAACTCCCGAGAAAAAAGGACTACAATCTATTAATAAGGCGACAGCCGAGGCACATGTGGGCTTTTTGGCCGATGATGATTTGGAAGGACGCGAAGCCGGTTTCCGGGGCGGCCGCATTGCAGGCGATTATATCGTGGCGAACCTGAAAAGCTTAGGTATCGCGCCGGTAGGCCAGTCGTATTATCATCCGTTCGAAGCCTATAATAAAGAACGTCAGAAGAAAGGCCGTTTTCAGGTCGATCCCGACTCGATCGCCGAATTAAAAAAAGGAGTGCACCAGAAGCTGGCCATGAATAATATCCTGGGCATGATTGAAGGCAAGAACCCGAATGAGATCGTGATTGTGGGAGCGCATTACGACCACCTGGGCTTCGATCCGATGCTCGACGGCGACCAGATCTATAACGGAGCCGACGACAATGCGTCGGGCGTATCGGCCGTACTCCAAATTGCACGCGCTTTCCTGGCCACCGGCGAGCAGCCGGAGCGGACGGTGATTTTCGCTTTCTGGGACGGGGAGGAAAAGGGCCTCTTAGGATCGAAACAATTTGTACAATCCTTCCCTGAAATGGATAAGGTAAAAGGCTATTTGAACTTCGATATGATCGGCCGCAATACGAACGAGGCGAATCCGACACATGTGGTGTATTTCTATACCGAAGCACATCCGGCTTTCGGCCGTTGGCTGAAAGAAGACATTGTAAAGTACGGACTGAACCTGACGCCCGATTACCGCCCGTGGGACAAGCCGGTAGGAGGCAGCGACAACGGTTCGTTCGCCAAGCGCGAAGTGCCCATTATCTGGTATCATACCGACGGACACCCCGACTACCATATGCCCAGCGATGAGGCTCCGCGTATCAATTGGGACAAATTGGTGGACATCACGAAGGCTTCTTTCTTGAATATGTGGAAAATGGCGAACGAAAGTTCGTTTTAACTATACATTTTATTCACCATTAAAAATGATTTTCTTATGAAAAAATCCATCCTTATTTGTTTAGCCCTCGGGGGCAGTTTATGGGCCGGGCAGGCAAGTGCAGAGACAACAGCTTTATTACCCACTCCGGAAGTCGAAGCGGTTTCCGTGGAATCGACGTCGGCCGTTCCGTCAGGCTATGTAGACAAGGGTACGCTGGCTACGGTGTATGTGGATAGCAAGCAATCCACCTGGACGATTACGGCGCCCTCGCCGGCAGAAACCGTCATCGGCATCATGCCGAATCCTATTTCCTGGAGCAATTATGGACAGTTGGTCATCACCATGCGGGCGTTCGTGCTGGATCTGGAGCCGGGACAGTCGTGTCCGGTAGATGTGGCTGTGCAGCTAGCGGGGAATCAAACGGGCATTTATCATATTATAGTAACAGCCTATTAAAGACTCCGGCCTATCGGCTGGCGGTTTCCGGATTTCCGGGAAGTCGATTTCGAATACACGCCTGTATAAATAAGGTATTCGATACAACTCTTCGGAAATTGGCAAGAGGCGGATAACAACCTGACGGGCGGCGCATTCTCAGGAACGGCGCCGCCCGTTTTTTACAGGTCATCGTTCGGCCAAAAAGCCGGTTTGTTTTTCGTGCCGGTATGAGTACAATCCAGGCAACGGCTTTCTACCCAGAACTTCGGTATTAATCCGCCCTCCGGTAAGATAAAAGGGCGATATCCCCGTCTATACAAATCTCCGTACCCTATGTCTGAACCTATTTCTTCGGAATATTCCGTGCATTTGCGCGCCGGGGGATACTCATATACATCCTGTCCGTCGATGAAGAAACGCGTGCGGTTTACCATGCCCACCTCGATAAAGCCCACCACCGGGATATCCGGGCGGCTGACGCATTGTATATTTCCTTTCAATTCCGAAGGCTGCGGGGCAAATAATCCGCCCATCCCTTCATTCATTTTTTGTTTGTTCAGAAGATAATCGTACCCCTCCCGGCTCAATCCCCGCTGACTAACTGAAATGGCATACAGGTAAGAAAGTTTGATATCCGTGCAAGCCAGCGTGTGAAGGGGATGATTCACAATCCGGTTCTCCGCCAACTTTCCGGTCGTGGCGATCAGCACCTTTCCTGCCCGGTCTTTATTCCAGCAAAAATAGGCCGAATCGAGTTCCCGGTAATAAAAAGTCTCCGTTTCAGGCTCCAGGAACCAATGCGTAAAATAATTGGCCGTAAACTCCCAGTCCTCTTCAAACGTCCACCAATAAAACACCGCTTGCCCCGTCTCGTCGTGCGTGGAAATACTGATTTCCACCGGAGCGCCGGAGGCCGGTTTCTCCCAATGCAAACTGTCGATGGGCGGTGTATAAGAAGGGCGCCGGAAGTCTGACCGATACGTTTCGCCCCCGACCGTGAATTCCAGCCCATATTCCGCCTCCCTGTCGAGAGCACCCATGCCGATACGGTACAAGCCCGGTTCGACTTCCCGGCCCGGGCCGTAGCTTGCGCCTCCCTTGCAAAGTATAGTTACAAGCGCTCCCCTTTCGGGCCGGAAAGCGCTATCTGCGGCAAGGGCGACGGTACGCCCCAGGCGGAAATCCAGCGAATCGTTGCCGGTAATATACCCTTCCACCACCAACCGCCCGCTCTCCTGAAATTGCATAGGAGTGGAATAATCGGCAATGCAGCCGAGAAACAAACAAACGAGCAGACCACCTACTCCTGATCGTATGACGTAAC
>DBFJSK010000270.1:0-5061 GCA_048403675.1 Tannerellaceae bacterium
TATGTTATGAAACATCCCGAATTGGAAATTAGGCTGTACCTTTGTGGGGTAGAGTGAAAAAACCGATTTTTAAAAACAAGCGTTATTGTATGAAAACACAAAAGCATTTTCTTTTTCTTGCACTTTGCCTGCTGGTTTCCTTCGCAGGGTATGCGGGTGATAAGGCCAGTTTCCTGAAAAAACAGTTTACCGCGCGGAGCGGATACGCATTGAATTACCGAATCTTGTATCCGGAAAATTACCAACCGGGGGAAAAGTATCCGGTGCTGTTGTTCCTGCACGGGGCGGGCGAACGGGGATCGGATAATGAAGCCCAGCTCCGGCATGGCGGCGATATGCTGGCTTCTCATGCCATGCGTTCGAAGTATCCGGCCTTGGTGATCGCCCCGCAGTGTCCGGAAGAAAAAACGTGGTCCACCTATAGGTCTAAAAGTAAGGAGGGCGATCGTTCTTATCCTCCTGCAGCGGCTATTACCGAGCAGATGCAGGCGGTGAAAGAGTTGCTCGACAGTTACATTGCCAAAGGCATGGTCGATACCCGGCGCATCTATATTACCGGCCTTTCGATGGGTGGAATGGGTACGTTCGATATGGTATGCCGCTATCCGGATTTGTTCGCAGCGGCTACGCCCGTTTGCGGGGGAGCCAACCAGCAGCGGTTGTTGCGGTACAAAGGCCGGACGGCTTTCAGCATTTATCACGGAGCTGCCGACCGGACGGTGGATGTGCAGTGGTCGCGGGATGCGTACGAGGCGTTGAAGAAGGCGGGTGCCGAGGTGCGGTATAAGGAATATCCGGGTGTGGATCACAATAGTTGGGATAATGCGTTTGCCGAGCCGGATTATCTGGAGTGGATGTTCCGGCATAACTAATCTTTCATTACTTTTGCAGCCGCTTTACCAATAAATTTGATGGAAATGAAATCTGCTTTATTAATTACGTCCCGGCAAATCATGCTCAGGGAGATGCGGGATTATCTGATGATTGCGCTCGGCATGATTTTGTACGGAATCGGGTGGACGGTTTTTTTGCTGCCCAACGATATTACAACCGGAGGGGTGCCGGGTATTGCGTCGATCGTTTATTTTGCCACAGGGTTCCCGGTGCAATATACCTATTTCGCAATCAATTTCTTTTTGTTGGTGCTGGGGCTGAAAATCCTGGGATTCCGGTTTAGTATCAAAACGATTTTTGCCGTTTTCACCTTGACCTTTTTCCTGTCGGTGATTCAGAAGCTGGCTGGCGGTCTGCATTTGTTGCACGACCAGCCGTTTATGGCGTGTGTGTTGGGGGCTTCGTTTTGCGGGAGCGGCATCGGGATTGCTTTCTCGGCCAACGGAAGTACGGGCGGCACGGATATTATTGCGGCGATTATTAACAAATACCGGGACATTACGCTGGGTCGCGTGGTGATGATATGCGATATGATTATCATTACGTCGAGTTATTTCGTGCTCCGCGATTGGGAGAAAGTGGTGTATGGGTATGTTACTTTATATGTATGCAGCTTCGTACTCGACCAGATCGTGAACAGCGCCCGGCAATCGGTGCAGTTTTTTATCATTTCCAAAAAGTATGAAGAGATCGGTCGTCATATTAATAAGGATATTCATCGCGGCGTGACGGTGATTCCGGCCACTGGCTTGTATACCGGGACGGAAGTGAACATGATGTTCGTATTGGCTAAGAAACGGCAGTCGACTACTATTTTCCGGATTATCAAAGATATAGATCCGGAAGCTTTCGTTTCCCAGAGCGCCGTGATCGGGGTCTATGGCGAGGGTTTCGATCATATCAAGGTAAAGTGAAAACGAACCTGTGAAAGGAAAAAACAACAAGCGGGATAAGCCCGGTTTTTATCGGTTTATCCCGCTTGTTTTATCGGCTTGCGCCTCCTTTTTATTCGATTAAGGAATCATCATAACACCTAGCCGGTTTCCTTGCGAAAGCAGTTGCCAGGCAAAAGCTTGCACTTTGGCGGGCGTCATTTCTTTTACAACGGTTTCGTAGGTCGTTTCCGCATCGAAGCCGCGGTAGTAATAGTTGTCGAGCGTTTGGAGCCAGTAATTGTTTTCCTGCAAGTTCTCGGCATGTCGTTTCAGCAAATTGTCCTGGCATTTTTTGAAATCTTCCGCACGCGGTCCTACATCGGTGATGCGTCTCAATTCATTGATTACGATCATATTCATTTGTTCCCATTTGGCCGGATCGGTATCGAAATAAGCTTGCAGCGTGGTGCGTCCTTCGGGGAAAGGCGAAATCCGCGCCGAAGTTTGCACCCCGTACGTGCCTCCCTCTTCTTCCCGTACTTTTTCCATATAAACCAAGTCCAGAATCTGTTTCAACATCGTGGCCGAAACGATATTTTCCAAGGTATACGGTATCTGGCCCGAGTAAAGATTCAGGACGGTCGCTTTCGGGGTTTCCATTGCTCGATTGAAGACCGTTACGTAATCGCCTTTCCGGATGGCAGGTACCACGGCCGGGTTTCCTTTGGTCACTTTCCCGTTGGCCGGCAGGGTGGCCAGGTATTGTTCCAGGTAGGGGCGGATACTGTCCGGGTTGATATTACCTACGAAGCTGAATACGAAACCGGAAGCGTCTTCGAACCGTTCTTTATACATTTCCATGATGCGGGGGTAGCTGATGTGCTTGAAATCTTCGGGCTGCAACCGCATGGCCCGCGGATTGTTTTCGTATACTACCTTCGTAAGGGTATCGCTAAAGGCCACCATCGGGTCGAGGGCTGAATTGAGCAATTGGGCTTTCATCCGGTTTTCGAACGAGGCATAGGCTTCGGTATCCATCCGGGGCGCCGTAAAGTGGAGGTAAATCAGTTCGAACAGGGTTTTCAGATCGGAGGGAGCGGCCGAACCGTTGAAGCTTTCGTCGTTTAATCCCAAAGAGGGGGTACAACTTACTTTTTTGCCGGCCAATCGTTTCCCAAGCTCGATGGCCGAGAAATTGCCCAGGCCGCCCAGTTGGATCACTTCGTTGAATACTTTCAGATTGTCGATATCGCGATCGCCGAATAAGGTGCTTCCGCCCGGCCGCGTAGCCGTCATTAAAATCTCGTCTTTCTTG
This sequence comes from Tannerellaceae bacterium, assembly GCA_048403675.1. Lineage (GTDB taxonomy): Bacteria > Bacteroidota > Bacteroidia > Bacteroidales > Tannerellaceae > Parabacteroides. The sequence continues at coordinate 3,085 of DBFJSK010000270.1, forward strand.
AATTCGGTGGGTTTCACTACTACTTTTACCCCGTTGCTCAAGGTGATGACCGTGGCGTCGAAACGCTGGCCGGATTCCGCCGATAGCACGCTACCCGGAGCCGGAAGGTTCGGAATGAGCGGTTCGTTGGAAACGGTTTCCTGGTAGGGTTCCACCGGAATACGGCTGGCTTTGAGGAAAGTGCGCAGTAATTCTTCTTCGGTGGGATAGCTTACGCCGGCCTTGTCAGGCCCTGTCAGGGCAATCACGATATTTGTATCGCCAATCATATCCTGGATGTATTGATTGACTTGCTCTACCGGAATGCGGGGCGCGATTTCATTGATTAGCGCATACTCGGTTTCAATGCCGGGGATATAGCCTCCCTCGGTAAAATGGCGTACATATTCGCGGGTATAGGCGCTGTTCTTCTGGTTGTCGCGTTCGTTGAAGGCCGATTCATATTGCTTGAGTACATTGATGCGCGCCCGATCGTATTCGGAGGGCGTGAACCCGTATTGTTTTACCCGCTGGGTTTCTTCCACCAAGGTGGTCAGCGTAGAATCGATTTCTCCTTCCTTGGCCAGAGCGGCTACCGTCCAGGCTCCTTTCGTGCGGGCAATCATATAATCGCCGTCGCCCGCCTCCGCATACACGAACGGCGGGTTGGCCTGATGCAAAATTTCTTCGAAACGCTCGTTCATCATCACAGCGCAAACCTGTTGAATGTAATCTTTCACCAGCCCGGTCAGGGTGCCGTACATTTCTTTGGGCAGTTTGTCATGTTTATAAAAAAGGTAAAGGATGGTGTTCGACGCTTCTTTATCTTTCGCAATCGAAACAAGGGGCAAGTCGTTATCCGGCACTTCGAACTCCTGACGTTCGGCCGGAGCGACGGGCGAGGGTATGTCGGCGAAAATCTGTTTCACGTCGGCTTCCACCTGATCCACGTCGATATCGCCCACTACAATAATCGCTTGCTGATCGGGGCGGTACCATTTTTTATAATAATCCCTCAATTCATCCGGCTTGAAATTATTAATCACGTCGATATTGCCGATCGGCATCCGGTTGGCGTACCGGCTATCCGGAAACATCTTGGGCAATTGTTGTTCCCAAAGGCGTGCCTGCGCATCTTGCCGGGTGCGCCATTCTTCGCGGATCACGCCACGCTCTTTTTCAATGGCCGAATCGGCCAGCGTAATAAATCCCGACCAATCGTGCAGAATCAAAAGGCAGGAATCGATGACGCCTTTCCGCTCGACGGGCGCATTCATAATCATATAAACCGTTTCATCGAAACTCGTATAAGCGTTGAAATTCTCGCCTCCGCGCATACCCACGCTTTCGATAAAATCGTCCATGCCGTGGTCGGGGAAATGCTTCGTTCCGTCGAAAGCCATGTGTTCGAGAAAATGAGCCAACCCGCGTTGATTTTCTTCTTCCAGGATGGAACCTACATTCTGGGCGATGTAAAAATCGGCCCGGTCGCGAGGTTGTGCGTTGTGGCGAATATAATAGGTAAGCCCGTTGTCGAGCTTTCCATACCTCACTTTCGGATCGATAGGAAGCGGTTTCATCTCTTCCTGGGCAGCCAGACGGACAAAGCCGGCCATTAAAAGCAGCACCGCAGTGAGTAAAAAGTTTCTCTTTATCATATCATTTACATTCAATTAAATATTGAAGACAAAACTAATAAAAATCTCTGCTAATTAATATTTGATTCTCCCAAAAGAATAAAAGATCTTGAAAAGGGGCCTGCTCGCTTCCGGTGGCGCACGGAAAGTGTCTTTTCCTACTTTTTTCGCCGGCCCTGAAACATCTTGATTCGTGACTTTACCTTCTTCGCCTCCCTCTAAAAAGACCCTCTGCACACGATAAAAAGTCTTCTTCTTGAGATTCATTTTAATTTGCGCAAAAAAATCCGAATAAGATTAGTTTATTAAAATAAAAACTCTATCTTTGTGTTGCCACTGATTATAGCGATAATCGGGAGTT
>DBFJSK010000271.1:0-4073 GCA_048403675.1 Tannerellaceae bacterium
TAATTTGTAATAATAAAATCACCAAACTTATAAACCTGAAAATTATGAAAATAGCGAGCTTCCTTAAATCTTTTTGCAAATTCCTGGGGAAAAATAAACTTTACACACTCATTGAAATACTGGGGATGTCGGTTTCCCTTATGTTCGTCATTCTGATCTCCGTTTACACCTTTCAGGAAACAAGCATCGACAATTTCCAACAGCACGCCGATCGGATCTATGTGTTGGGACACGAACAAGGACTAGCCGGGCCCTATGGACTGGGCGAACGTTTGACGGACCGGTTCCCCGAAATAGAAAAGGTACTCTCCATTTCCTCTGATGCGGCCTGGCGGGGAGGCGAATACCTCACCATACGCCAGGCTGATAAAAAAGTAAATGCCAAAGTGCTTTATACCTATCCCGACTTCTTTCACTTTTTCTCCTTTGAATTGACAAAAGGCAATCCTGCGCAAGTTTTAGCCGATCCGGATGCAGCCGTGATCTCCGAATCGTTCGCATACACTTTTTTCGGCACGAGCGATCCGATCGGGCAGACTATACAACTAACAGATTCCTTGCATGTAACGGTAAGCGGTGTCATGAAAGATATAGCGCATTCCATTATACCCTATTGCGACATTTTGGCTCGAATAGAAAGACTAACGGATACCTATCCCGAAATGAACAAAAACAATTTCAGCAACGCTTTCAATTCCATGATTTTTCTGATGGCCAAACCGGGCGTCGATCTTTCGTCGAAAAAAAGCGAGATGCTTAGTTACTTCAAAGAAACATATTGGGTATATGAAAAAGAACTTGCTAAAACAGTAGCTCTCGTACCTATGAAAAAAGCCTATTTTTCAAATACGGCGCCATATAGCTACTTGGAACGGGGCGATCGTAAATTCGTGCTGATCCTATTCTCCGTGGGACTCTTGATTCTGATCTTCGCCGTGATTAATTATATCAATCTGACAGTAGCCCAAACCGGAGCCCGCGCCAAGGAGGTGGCCATCCGCAGTCTGCTGGGAGGATCGCATAAAGAATTATTCACTCGCTTAATCGCCGAAAGCATCCTGCTCAGTGGCGTTTCTTTTCTTATCGGGCTTCTCTTATCGGCAGCCTCAGTAACGTATGTAAACAATTTGCTGCAAACCCGAATCGATTTAGGAGGTGCTTTTACCCTCGGGAATACCTCACTTGCTCTTCTTTTTATTATTTTACTGGGGATTATAACCGGACTGCTCCCCGCCTTCCATATTACCCGTACGAAAGCCATCGATATTGTAAAAGGACAATTCCGGTTACGCACAAAAATGAGATTCAGTAAGATTTTCATTACGTTTCAAAACAGTATTACCATCGGAATGATTGTTGCTTCGCTCGTTATGGTTTTACAAATTAACCATCTGATTAAAGCCCCGCTGGGCTATCGCACACAGCATATCATGGATATAAATGTACTCGAAATCAAGAATCGCAGTTTATTGGAAACTTTAGTTTCCGAGCTCAAACGCTTACCCTGCGTCAGCCGGGTAGGACTGGCCCGAAGTACCCCCTTCGCTACCGGTATGAATTATAGCATGCAAATCGGCGAAAAGATGATTAGCTTCCAAGGGTTCCAATTCGACACGACAGCTTTTAATATGCTTGATTTGCAAATTTTGAGCGACAATCATCTAGCCAGCGGAGAAGGATGTTATCTGAATGAGTATGCGTTCCGGGAAATGGAAATCCCGGAAGACACCCGATCGTTTCTCTTTTTCGGAAATCCCCGGGCTATTGCCGGAAAAGTAAAAGATTTTCAGTTGCATAATATCACCTTCCGGCAAGTACCGGTGATTGTACAAATTGAAAAGAGCGAAAACATCGATCTGGAAGATCTGCTCGTAGAGATTCAGGGCGATCCGTATAAGGCCTTCAAAGAAATTAAAAAGGTATATGAAAAACTTATCCCTGCCAGTTTCCCGGGTAAATTCGTCGATCAACAGGTGGAAGAATCGTTCGCTTCCCAACGAAGGATTTCCAAAATCATTCTGCTATTTTCGGGTATCGCCATTCTTATTTCGCTGTTGGGCCTACTAGCCATGTCGACCTATTTTATCCAACAGCGAACGCGTGAAATTGCCATCCGGAAAGTGTTCGGTTCCGACAACCTGCAAATACTCTACAAACTGATAAAAACATTTTTGTTGTATGTAGTGATCGCTTTTGTTATCACTACTCCGATTATCTGGTACATTATGCATAGGTGGCTGGCCGATTATGCCTACCGCATTACCCTTAGCCCGCTTATTTTTATAGCCGGAGGTTTATTCTGCTTAACGGCTTCTTTCGCTACCCTATTCTGGCAAAGTTACAAAGCGGCTAACCAGAACCCGGTGAATAATGTAAAGGCTGAATAAGGGATGGCGAGCGCACCGGCATTCACATTTGGATAAAAATAACAGCTTGCCAAAAGAAACTACCCTAGATAGATATGCCTACTCTTTTCCAAAAGCCAACTGACCCCGAACAAATCAGTTGGCTTTTTTATGTACGCTAAGCTTCGTTGAGCTATCGCATATCCTATTTCCCGCAAAAAAGGGACCTAAACCTCAGACTGCGATCTTCACCGGAAAAAACAACGATAAGGTATCGAAATCCCACCCCTTATTGTATTATTTTTCTAAAAAAAAGAAACCCACCTTTATCCATTTTCCATTTCTTGCTTATGAAATGGAAAATGGATGCCGATGAAATTCGAATTGCATGCTTATCTAATCGAACGTCGATGCCTATCGATTTTCCACCCTCAATAACACCTTGAAATACAAACAAATACAAAACCTGGGATTTACAACCCGAACGCCGAACACTTCCTGTATTTTTTAGGTGTTATCGTTTCTTTCTGAAACCTGCTTGAACTCTTTCACCACTGCCCTACGAATCGTTCTTACGAATTGCTCTTCCCCCCGGCAATCAGCGGAAGGTAAAAGAAGAAAATTTGCCCAAACGTAAGCTTTTTCGGGGGGGGCGGAGGATCAACTCACGCCTGGATTTCCCCCGGAAGCGGCCCTTTCTTTTATTTTCAGAATATACCCTTTCCCCCTCACATTCTCGATGCTGAGAACCGGGACGGACGCCAGATCGTCGCGCAACCGTTTAACCGTTTGAGCCAACGCGTCTTTCCCGGCCAGACGGCCTTCCCAAACGGCTTCCCGCAATTGATCGGAAGATAAATATTCTCCGGTATGCGCAAGCAAACAAACGAATAAACGAAGACGGTATTGGACTAATTCGATTTGCTTCTCTTTATAAATTAAAATGCCGTTCGCCTCATCGAAAAAAAGGTGCTCGGCAATCCCGAGCAGGCGGGGCGACGCTTTCGATAGCGGCACTACGGCAAAAGAAGCTCGTTTCTTTTCCCGATGCAGCATCACTCCATAGCCGATACAGCCCAGCCAAACAATCAAACAAACCAGACAAGCCGGCCACACCTGGCGCAACAAATAGAGAAAAGAATACCGGACATAAGGCTGCAAAACAATCTCACGATTTATCCCGATCACACAGGCTTTCAACGGATGCGCAACCCGGTAAAAAATACTGTCGGGACGACTGCTGGATTTTCCTTCCTTCGTTTCGTAAACAACGGCATGTTCCGCAGGGATGTTCGCTTCCGAAAGCAGGGTTTGATACAGGCTGTCGAGCCGGGTCACCCGAATCGGATTTTTATATAACAGGTAAATCTGATCGATAATATAATCTTTTTCTTCCCGCAGTTTATTTTTAAATTCGGAAGTATTTTCAAAAGCAATCAAGGTGTCTACCGCCCGGATCGTAATCATCGGGGGTTCTTTCAGGACCGACTCATCGCCTTCGTCGGCCAGATAAATACGCCGGTAAGCCGAGATTTCTCTTTCCCGTATCCCTTTATCCAATGCAACGGCTTGGCCAAACACTTCTTCCGCACGCCGATCCGAACGGATGAAGGCTTCCCGAAGACTTTTATATAACATATAGCCGCTCAGCAAACTCCCCATTACAAGCAAACCGATCAGCAGAAACTTATTACGCCCTATTTCCATACAAACAACCCTGTTAAATGT
>DBFJSK010000272.1:0-2556 GCA_048403675.1 Tannerellaceae bacterium
CCCTTTTCTTTTTCCTTTTTTAATTAACCGTAAAAAGACAACCAAAAAGCGGAAGTACAGGTTGTACTCAAATATATATCAAAAGGAAAAAGAGATGGAACAAGCTATTTTAATCAACAACGTATTGATTTTCGACGGGACAAATGAAAAGCTGACGAAAGGCAACCTGCGGATTGAAGGTAACCGTATTCAAAAAATATCGGCTGAGCCGATTGATGCTGCCGGGGCCACCGTCATCGATGGAAAAGGAAAATTCCTGATGCCGGGATTGATCGACGCGCACTGGCATGCTTATATGTCGTGCAATACGATGATGGACTTGCTGGTAGCCGACACCGCTTACCCGCAACTGAAAGCCGGCCGGGAAGCCGGCAAGACGTTGTTGAGGGGCTTTACCACTATCCGCGATGCCGGAGGCCCTGTGTTCGGACTCAAACGGGCCATCGACGAAGGCATCCTGACCGGCCCGCGCATTTATCCGAGCGGTTCGCTTATATCGCAGACCGGCGGCCACGGCGATTTCCGGGCTGTTTACGACGAACCGCGGCCGTTCGATTGCTGCGCGCTAACGCATACCGAAGCCATCGGCGCGGCTATCATTGCCGACGGGGTGGATGCGGTAACGGTAGCCGCCCGTAATAATATCCGCCTGGGCGCCAGCCAGATCAAACTGATGACGGGGGGCGGGGTGGCTTCGCTCTACGACAAGCTGGACGATACGCAATATTTTGAAGAAGAAATCCAAGCGGCGGTAAAGGCGGCCGAGGATGCGGGGACTTATGTGATGGTGCATGTATATGTTCCCCGGGCGATCGCCCGGGCGGTTCATGCGGGGGTGAAGAGTATCGAGCACGGTCATCTGATCGACGAGCCGACGATGGAACTGATCGCACAAAAAGATGTATGGCTTTGTATGCAGCCTTTTACCCTCGAAGACAACCAATATCCTACGCCGGCCCAACAGGCCAAACATCGGCGCATTGTAGAAGGTACGGATAATACCTACCGGCTGGCTAAAAAGTATCAGGTGAAACTGGCGTGGGGCACTGATCTTCTCTTTAACCCGGCGAATACGAAAAACGAGAACCAAGGCATTGTGAAATTGCAAAAATGGTTCAGCAATTTCGAAATCCTCAAGATGGTGACGCATGATAATGCGGAGCTTCTCGCTCTTTCGGGCGAACGGAATCCGTACCCGCTGAAACTAGGGGTTATTGAAGAGGGAGCGGCTGCGGATCTGATTCTGGTGAACGGCAACCCGATGGAAGATGTTACGGTGCTGGGCGACCCGGAAAAAAACCTCTCGCTGATTATGAAGGACGGCCGCATCTACAAAAACGAAGAATAGGGCGACGAGGGGCAGTAGGGTTTTACCATTCGGGGGGGAACACAACCGAATACCGGCCGCCCCCCCTTTGTAGGTTTTACCTTATTTTTCCTCTTCTTCTTTTTTTGCTTCTTCCTTTTTCGCCCACACGGCCAGGCAGCCGCCCGATACCTTGAAGCAACCGTTTCCCTCGTCGTCGATCTGCACCTCGTCGGGGATATTCCCGGTCAGTTCATGCCATATCTCTCCTTTCCGCTCGGGCCCCACTTGCATTATCTTTTCGCCGTCATCGCCGTTGGAGATCAGCACGGCCACTCCTGAACCCGGATGTTCTTCGTCGCCCAGACGTACGAAACCTACCGTATTGGGATGGTCGAAATAATCTTGCTGTTCGCCGTAGGCCAGCCGGCGCCGGGCGTCCAATAAAATATCCAGTACTTTCCGGTGGGGCGACCCTTTTCTTTTCACACTATAATAATCTCCGTAAAACACGCAGGGGTATCCCTGTTTCATCAATAAAATCAAACCGTAGGCCGAAGGCTTGAACCAACTTTTCACCTGCGATTCGAGCGAACTGTCCTTTTGCGAATCGTGATTGTCCACAAAGGTGACTGCCTGGTCGGGGCAAATCTCCACCAATGTATCTTTCAATAAATTACACAAATCATAATCGCGCCCTTTGTCGGAAGCCTCGAAAAGGTTGTAGTGCAACGAGACATCAAACAAATTCACCTCGTAATCCACTTCATCCAAATAGGCCTTGAGCGAATCCGTATCGTTTTTCCAATATTCGCCCACGGCATAGAATTTGCCGCCCCGCTTGGCCCTGACAGCCTCCAGAAAATGCTTGATGAAATGATCATCCATATGCTTGATTGCATCCAGCCGCATGCCGTCCAGGTTGAGTTCTTCCGATACCCATACGCCCCAACGCTGCAATTCTTCCACGACTTCGGGATTGTCCAGGTCAATATCGGCAAACATCAGGTAATCGTAATTCCCGTTTTCGTCGTCAACCCCCTGGCTCCAGCCTTTGCCTTCGCCCACAATCTGGAAAACCGCCTTTTTCTTCGTTGCTTGGTCGAAATCAGTCCCCGAAAAATGAAACCAATGCCATTTGAAAGGGGAATATGTATTGCCCCGGCCGGGAAAATCGAACCCTGTCCAGCCTTCTATCTCGTACGGTTCTGTCACCGCTTCCTGCCGCTCGTCGGGATTGACCTCGCGCG
>DBFJSK010000273.1:0-2165 GCA_048403675.1 Tannerellaceae bacterium
GACAGAAAATCCTTTATCGAAGCGAATATCCAGGCTATCGATCAGCACGAAATTCTGTATAAATAAAGACTTCAGCATAGCTTACAACCTATTTTTTGAGCGCTTCCAAACGCGTAGTCTCCGTAGGATAGAGATTAAACAACAATTTATATCCTTCCTGCTTTTCCTGGGAAGTGGCTTTTGAATAAATACTGACGATTTCATCGAGCTTGGCATCCGAAAACATCTGCAATACGACCGAGGTAGGACGGGCGCTTTTATACGTAACCAGCTCGGGAAGCGCCGTAATCAGCGTAGTACGTCCGCGATCGGGATTTGCCGCCATTTCATCCAAGGCTTTGCGGTGATACGTATACCAGAACTGGCGGAAACCGGCAGCCGTATTTTCGGTGAACGCCGTAGCCACCGCATGCCGGTTGCGGTTGTTGTCGAACGCTTTCCAACCCGTCCAGGAAGGTTGGGCCTGGGCCAGATTGACAATTTGCATCGCCTGTTGGAAAAAAGGACTTCCCCCTTCGGGAGCAAAACTGTCGAAATCAAGCCCCAACACCAGGTAAATATAGAACACGACGGTAGCCGTGAGATTGTTTTCGAGTGTATTCTCGGTATACTCCAAAGGCTCGAACTCCACATAATCGAATTCGAGCTGTTTATCGCGGAAGTTCAGCAGCGTAGTGGTATAACTGGAATTGTATACCGGCCGGCGCGCCTGGACCTGGATCTCTCCCTTAAAACTATTATCAGAAGGCATTTCGTTGATAATAAAGGTAAAGGTACAATCGATGCGTTCGTTCAGCGCAAAGGTCGCATCCGTCCAGCGGCGGGTATTGATAAAGTCGGTCAAGGCTTTTTCCAACGTGGTGAACACTTGTTTGTTCGTTGCCTGCACCTTCTCGTGATTGATGGTTACACGCGCATTCAATTCCTGCGCTTCCGTCAGACAGGGCGCAAGACCGAGCCAAGTCCAAAAACACCATTTCATTATCCTTTTCATCCTATTATCCACCTGTTCTATCTGTATATTTTCAAGTCAATTCAGCCGCCAGCCGCTGCACAATATCTTCCGCCACCTGCCGTTTGCTCTTGAGCGGATAAGAAACCGTTTCTCCCTTGCGGTCGAGAATCGTGATCTTATTGGTATCGCACCGGAATCCGGCGCCCGCATCCCGAAGCGAATTCAAGACGATGAAATCGAGGTTTTTCCTCTCCAGCTTACCGGCAGCATGCGCCGTCTCATCGGAAGTTTCGAGTGCAAACCCTACCAATACTTGTCCCGGACGCTTCACGGCGCCCAGGGAAGCTGCAATATCGGGATTCGGCACCAGATGCAGGGTAAGCGGCCCGGTCGTTTCCCGTTTGATCTTCTCTCCGGCCGCTTGCTCGGGCCGGTAATCGGCCACAGCTGCGCACAAAATAGCGGCATGCGCTTCCTCAAACGCCTGCCTGGCCGCCTGGTACATTTCGTCGGCCGACTCCACATCGATCCGCCGGATAGCCGGGTGGCGAACGGTCAAAGCGACAGGCCCTGCAATTAACGTCACCTCCGCTCCCTGAGCGGCACAAGCTTCCGCCAAGGCAAATCCCATTTTTCCGGAAGAATAATTACCTATAAAACGGACGGGATCGAGTTTTTCATATGTCGGCCCGGCTGTAATGACAATCTTTTTTTTTTCAAGCAACCGGTCGCAGGCAAAAAAATCCTCCAACACCGCCACGATACGATCGGGTTCCTCCATCCTGCCCTTTCCTACCAGATGGCTGGCCAGCTCGCCTTCGGCCGGCTCGATAATCCGGTTGCCGAACGAACGAAGACGCTCCAGATTTTGCTGCGTAGAAGGATGAGCGAACATGTCCAGATCCATAGCGGGCGCCACGAAAACGGGTGCTTTACACGACAGGTAAGTCGTAACCAGCATATTATCGGCAATGCCGTTGGCCATTTTTCCGATCGTAGAGGCCGTAGCCGGCGCGATCAGCATGGCATCGGCCCAAAGACCGAGATCCACATGACTGTTCCACGTACCGTCGCGGTTGGAAAAAAACTCACTGATAACCGGATGACTGCTCAGCGTAGCCAGCGTCAGCGGGGTAATAAATTCTTTTCCGGACGGCGTAATGACGACTTGTACCTCGGCACCTTTTTTCACCAGGCTGCGGATCAGGTA
>DBFJSK010000274.1:0-6958 GCA_048403675.1 Tannerellaceae bacterium
GGCGATAGAAAAAGACCTGCCCACGCTGCGGGAGATTGTAGGCGGAACATGGAAGAAAGAGAATGAGCTAAAACAATTGAAATCAGAGGTTGCTACATTGGAGCGAGAAATCCAACTTACGCTCACCCCGTCTAAGCCAGAAGCTAAATTGGAACTGGCCGATGAGGTACAGCAGAGAAGTAAATGTAATAAACTACAGACGGTAATTGCAAAAAATAACGTGGATAACTTCACTTGTAGCCACATTCTTGTCGTAAAGTCTGGATTATCAGATGGTCGTATCAAGTCAGATAAAGGCATGAAATTATAGTTAGTGAACAGCTATCTCATAAATAAAGTGAGCCTAAAAGTTAGGACGGATTTATTTAGTTTTATAAGTAATGAGTTCTATATTTGCAGGACTCATTCCAATGTTTATTTTTCAAACAACTCAATTCTTTAGAAAAAAGACAGGGAATTTTGAAAGAAATTAAGTAAAAAAGACTTCTTTCGATATAAAAAATGAGCCTTACAGCAAATAAAATACAGATATGATGCGCTATCTTTGCAAAAAGATAAAAGGCTGACGATATGGAACGATTGGATGTATTTGATTATTCAAATGTACTTATAGCAAGTTATTTTACCGATGACCAGGGATGTGCTCACGAAAATCGAGAGCATACACTAATTTATCTGTGTTCCGGAGAACTGGAAATTGAAGAGCGGGGAAAGAAAACTATTTTGTATCCGGGAGATTGTGCTTTCATGCGACGAGATAACCGGATGTGGTTGCAGAAACATGTCAAGGAAGGCAAACCGTACCATTCCATTGTGCTGAAATTTTCAAGGGCTTTTCTGCGGGAGTTCTACCAAACGCTCGACCATCGGCAACTCCCGGCAGATTCCATGCGCGAAAAAGTGAGCCTGCGTATATTACCGGAAAACAGGCCGGATATCCGGTCGCTGTTCGAATCGGTCATGCCCTATTTCGATGCGGGCGAGAAGCCCTCGGAGGAAGTGCTGAAGATGAAGATGATCGAAGGCGTGTATGTGTTACTCAATACCGACAAGAATCTTTATGCCTCGCTGTTCGATTTTGCCGAGCCGTGGAAAATCGATATTCTCGACTACCTGAACGAAAATTACATGTGCGACCTTTCAATGGAAGAGATTGCAAGTTACACAGGGCGCAGTCTGGCAACTTTCAAACGAGATTTTGCCAAAGTAAGCGATTTAACTCCGCAGAAATGGATCATTAAACGTCGTCTTGAAGCAGCACATACTCTAATAAAATCGGGCAAGAAAAAAGTGACAGAAGCCTGTTTTGACGTGGGGTTCAAAAACCTGTCACATTTCTCGAAAATATACAAAGAAGCCTACGGGGTTGCTCCATCTTGGTAAAAAGAGCTTTGGGACAAAGCAAATTGAGCCTTGCAGCAAAGTAGTTGCAAGGCTCGGTTCGTATCTTTGCATGGCAGGATTAAGATTGAAATCTTGAAATGTCAAATTAAAAAACGTATCGTATGAAAGTAAAAGTAACTTTATTGGTTTTATTATTAACTTTATTATTTCCGATCATGGTAAAATCACAAGTGAAAATCAAGCAAACGGCCGGGCGTGACGCACTCGGCGATTTTGCTCCCGAGTTTGCGCGTCTGAATGACGATATTCTTTTCGGAGAAGTATGGAGCCGCAATGACCTCCTTTCGCTTCGCGACCGTTCCGTCGTAACTGTTGTCGCCCTCATGTCGCAAGGGCTGACCGATTCTTCGTTCAAATACCATCTTGAATCGGCAAAGAAGAATGGTGTAACCAAAACTGAAATCGCTGAAATCCTCACCCATGCAGCTTTCTATGCAGGCTGGCCCAAGGCATGGGCGGCATTCCGCATGGCTAAAGAAGTCTGGGCCGAGAGTGCCGACACTGCCGCCGTCGGTTCGCTCGATGCGTATGCGCAAACCATTATTTTCCCGGTGGGCAAGCCCAACGACGCATACGCCAAGTATTTCATCGGTCAAAGCTACCTTGCACCTGTAATAGCAGCGGGTGTTCCCATTGCGAACGTCACCTTCGAGCCGGGTTGCCGCAACAACTGGCACGTGCATAACGCCACCAAAGGCGGTGGCCAGACACTTGTATGCGTAGGCGGACGCGGTTATTATCAGGAGTGGGGGAAAGAACCGGTAGAACTTCTTCCCGGCGATGCGGTTTATATTCCGACGGGGGTTAAACACTGGCACGGGGCAGCTCCCGACAGTTGGTTTTCACATCTTGCCATAGAGGTTCCCGGCGAAAACAACAGCAATGAATGGTTTGAGCCTGTCAGCGATGAAATTTATTTAAAATTAAAATAAAATGAAACAGATTATATTTATACTTATGAGTCTCCTTAGTTTTAGCTGTTCGTCAAAAGCACAGAAACAAACAGCGGATACCAGCACACCATCCGACAAGAAAGTCCTTGTCGCTTATTTCTCCTGTACCGGAACTACGGAAAAAGTAGCCGATGCCATTGCCAAATCAGTGGACGGCAAACTTTACCGGATAACCCCTGCTATGGCCTATACATCGGCAGATCTCGACTGGAACGACAAATCGAGCCGCAGCTCGGTGGAAATGGCAAATGAAAATTCACGCCCGGAATTGGGCGGTGAACCCATTGAGACGAAAGACTACGATGTAATATTTCTCGGCTATCCGATATGGTGGGACTTGTGTCCTCGTCCGGTCAATACATTCCTTGAAAAGTATGACTTTTCCGGTAAAACCGTTATTCCATTTGCTACTTCCGGAGGAAGCTCGATAGCCAATAGCGTAAAACAACTTAAGAAACTTTATCCGAAAATTCTATGGGGAGAAAGCCGACTGCATAACGGAGGCACCAAACAAGCCGGAGAATGGGCAAGAAAAGTAATTAAGTAGCTGTATGGAAGAGTTCAGAATCGACTGCCTGCATCAGACGGCAGAGGAACTTGAAAAAGCCAAAGAGCTGCGGCAAAATATCTTTAGGCTAAACCACACGATGCCGGATACGGAGGCTTGTCACAAGCTATTGCATAAGATTTTCCCGAATATCGGTGAGAATTGTCGCATCGAAACACCGTTTTCGGGTGTTAGAACGGCTAATGTAAAATTCGGTCGCAATATAATCATCATGCCCGGTTGTCTGATGATGTCTGCGGGAGGAATTACCATAGACGACGATGTTCAGATAGCCGCGAATGTACAGCTCATATCCAACAACCACGATTTGGTAAACCGCCATGTGATTACCTGTAAACCGGTACATATCTGTCGGAGGGCATGGATTGGAGCAGGTACGACCATTCTTCCGGGCGTGACCATCGGAGAAAACGCAGTGGTCGGAGCCAGTAGTGTTGTTACTCACGATGTCGAGCCGAATACCATTGTCGCCGGAAATCCTGCCAGACTGATCCGGCGAATATAATTAAGATATGTATATACCCCAAAAACATATTGTGCCATTCCTTTAGTGATTTGAACTTCCTGACAAAGATATTTGAGCCTCGCAGCAAAATGCTTGTGAGGCTCTCTTTTTACCTTTGCATCAGAACATTAAATAATGAATGATTATGAACGATATTTTTAAAAGAGACCTGAACGGAGAAATGGTTTCTCCTTCAGATCCGGGATACGATGATTTGATAAACACCATTTGGAATACGATGAAAACAGCGTCCGCACTCAATGACGGTTATCATACACCGGATGAAGTTCGCCAGATTTTGGGAAAAATCATCGGACGGGAAGTGGATGCGTCCGTCACCTTGCTGCCTCCGTTTTATGTGGATTATGGCAAGCATATAAAAATAGGAAAAGGCTGTTTTATACAGCAATGCTGTACTTTTTTCGGACGCGGCGGCATTACAATCGGCGAGAACGTACTGGTCGGTCCGAAAGTAAACATTATCACCATTAATCATGATCCCGACCCGGAAAACCGGAGTGCGACCTACGGTCGTCCCGTTATCATCGAAGACAAGGTTTGGATCGGCATCAATGCCACGATTCTTCCCGGTGTCAGAATCGGATATGGGGCTATCATCGGAGCAAACAGTGTAGTAACCAAAGACGTACCGGCTATGACTATCGTTGCCGGCAATCCGGCAAAAATAATCAAAGAATTGAAAAAATAACAGCATTATGAAAGAAGAGAACAAAACAGAAATTAGTCGTCGGGGATTCCTCAAGACGGCAGCACTGGCGGGAGCGGCATTAGCCATGCCTGCCGGACTGGACAAAGTATTTGCCGCTGAAACGAAACAGACGGTAGCATCCGACAACGATAGCAATGCGGCCCATATTACGGGACATCGGATTTTGGGTACGGGTGCGGCCGCTTTCGAGGTGTCGGCTCTCGGTTTCGGCGTAATGGGGATGACTTACAACCGCAGTCAGCACCCGGACAAGAAACAGTGCATTCGTCTATTGCACGAAGCAGTGGAACGTGGTGTGACACTCTTCGATACGGCCATCATCTACGGGCCACTGAATAACGAAGAACTGGCAGGAGAGGCTTTGTCAGCGTTCAAGGACAGAATCAGCGTAACCACCAAGTTCGGACACGAGGTAATCAACGGCAAGGGAACCGGTCGTCAGGACAGCCGCCCGTCGACCATTCGCCGTTATTGCGAAGATTCTTTGAAGCGTTTGGGATTGGATTCGCTTCCGATGTTTTACCAGCACCGGGCCGATCCGAACGTCCCGGCGGAAGAAGTGGCTGCGACCCTTGCCGACCTGATAAAAGAGGGCAAAGTACAACGCTGGGGTATGTGCGAGGTTAGTGCAGAAACGATCCGTAAGGCCCATGCCGTCTGTCCGCTTACCGCCATTCAAAGTGAGTATCACCTGATGCACCGTCTCGTGGAGGAGAACGGAGTGCTTGATACTTGCCGGGAGTTGGGTATCGGATTTGTCCCCTACAGTCCGATCAACCGGGGCTTTCTGGGCGGTTGCATCAATGAATACACGATTTTCGACCCGAACAACGACAACCGCCAGACCCTCCCGCGTTTCCAACCGAAAGCGATGCGGATGAATACCCGTATCGTAAATGTTCTGCAAGCCTTCGGTCGCGCACGGGGTATGACTTCGGCACAAGTGGCTCTCGGCTGGCTGTTGCAGAAAGCACCGTGGATTGTACCTATTCCGGGAACGACGAAACTTTCGCATCTGGAAGAGAATCTGCGTACTTTGGAATTTACCATCTCCTCTGAAGAATGGAAATGGTTGGAAGATGCCGTTGCTGCCATTCCGGTAGTGGGCGACCGCTATAATGCCGAGCAGCAGAAACAAGTAGGACACTAAAGAATCGGTAAAAAAGGTAGCATCATCCGTAATTCGTCTACCATCCGAACGGACAAGCTACCTTACCTTTGCCTCGTATCATTAAAATAACAGTAAAAGAGATGAAACCATACATTTTCAGTCACATGATGACATCTGTCGATGGACGCATCGACTGCCCGATGGTGGGGCAACTGAGTACGGATGAGTATTATACAGCATTGGAAAAACTCGGTCCTTGCTCGAAACTTTCAGGGCGGGTAACCACGGCATTGGAATGCCCGGCTGTAAAGGAAGAAGCAGCGACTCCTGTTCCGGGTAATGCCGCAGGACAGGAATCGGTATATGTGTCCCAAACGTCGGACGAATACACCATCATAGTCGATACCTATGGAAAACTATATTGGCAGGCGAACGAAGCGGACGGTCATCCGTTGCTTTGTATTGTCAGTGAACAAGTATCCGAAGCCTATCTGGAAATGCTCCGCTCGCAAGGAATTTCGTGGATTGCGACCGGAAAAGAACGGATCGATTTGCCACGGGCAATGGAACTGCTTTACGATCGTTTCGGCGTAAAACGGTTGGCAATCGTCGGAGGCGGTCATATCTGCGGTGGATTTTTGGAAGCCGGATTGATTGACGAAGTGAGTATTATGGTAGCTCCGGGCATCGACGGGCGTAAAGGACAGACAGCCGTTTTTGACGGAATCGGCCATACGGAGTGCAACCCGTATCGGCTAAAGCTGGAGAGCTTGGAACGGTGGGAAACGGATATTGTCTGGTTACGTTATAAAGTGAAACAAGCATGAAAATACAATTAATCGCCATACTGACGTTTCTGACCATTACGAACGTCACGGCATCGGAAACAACAATAAAGATAGCAGATATGGAACCATTAGAATTAACGCAGGAGTGGGACAAGACGTTTCCACAGAGTGACAAAGTGGAGCACTCGAAAATTATATTCCACAATCGCTACGGCATTACACTTGCCGCCGACCTGTATAAGCCGAAAAATACGGAGGGGCATTTGGCTGCTATCGCAGTCAGCGGCCCTTACGGAGCGGTGAAAGAGCAGGTGTCGGGCCGTTATGCCCAGACCCTTGCTGAACGCGGTTTTCTGACAATCGCTTTCGACCCGTCATTTTATGGGGAGAGCGGCGGCACGCCCCGTTACCTCACGTCACCCGAAATCAGCACGGAGGATTTCAGTGCGGCAGTCGATTACCTGATTACCCGCGAAGATGTCGATTCCGAGCGTATAGGTATCCTCGGAATTTGCGGTTGGGGTGGATTCGCACTCAATGCCGCAGCCAATGATCCACGTGTCAAAGCGACGGTAACCTCTACGATGTACGATATGAGTCGCGTGAATGCCAACGGGTATTTCGATACCATGAGTGCAGACGACCGCTACAAGCTGCGCGAGCAACTCAATGAACAGCGTACTGAAGATTACCGCAATGGCAGTTATGAACGGAATGGAGGTGTGGTTGAGCCTGTACCCGAAGATGCTCCGCTCTTCGTTCGTCAGTATCACGACTATTACAAGACTGCGAGGGGTTACCATCGCCGTTCTCCGAACTCGAACGAGGGAATCACGAAAACCAACGTCTTGTCGTTCATCAATATGCCCATTCTCTCTTACATCGGAGAAATCCGTAGT
>DBFJSK010000275.1:0-20694 GCA_048403675.1 Tannerellaceae bacterium
GATTAGGATGAATGATTGGGTGATTACTGTTGTTTCCCGGCTATTTTCTGCAAATCGGATTTAGCGATCAGGTAGTTGTATATAGCCTGGTTGAAATTGAGCTGGGCTTGGGTGAGCGCCAGTTGCGAGTCGTTCATTTCGAGGTAGGTTCCCGCGCCGGTATCGTAGCGTTTCTGGGAGATCAGATACCCACGTTCGGCCTGGGATACTCCATGGCGCGCGGCATCGAATTGTTTGACACAGGTTTTCATATTGTCCAATGCCTGGCGAACGGCCAATTGCAGGTTGCGCCGGGTGTCTTCTTGTTGCAATGCCATCTGGTCGATCGATACGCGGGTTTGTTTGAGGGTATAGAACTTGCTACCTCCCGAAAAAATAGGCACCGACAACGACAACCCGATCACCGAATACGGATTCCACAGGTAGTTCTTGAACCGGAAATCGTTATTCATCGCATTCCATTGATACATGCCGGTGAGCGAAAGGGTAGGCAGGTAATCGAACTTTTGCATGGTGAGCGTTTTCTTGAGTTGCAAGGTCTGTAATTCCAGTTGTTTAAGATCGGAGTTTTCCGACAGCGTGGTATCGGTGGCCAGGTAATCGGCGAATAATTCCGATTCGAAATCGGCCAGGCTTCCTTCGCAAGCGATCGGCTGGTCGAGATCCATGCCCATCAATGCTTTCAACTGCCAGTTCGCCAGCGCTAGCGAATTTAAGGCCTGAAACATGTTGGGTTCGCTGTTTTTAACGGTTACGTCGGCCCGGATCAGGTCGTATTCGGCTACGGTTCCCTGTTCGTATTTTTGCCGGATATCGAGGTAGTTGTTCATCGCATTGTCGTACGTTTCCTTGAATACCCGGTACGAGTCGTTGGCCAGCAACACCGCATAGAAGGCTTTCTTTACCTGGTTGGTCATATCGATTTTCGATGAGCGTGCCTGTTCTACGGCCAGTTCCACGTCGAGGGCCGAAATGCTAAGGCTTTTCCAGAGGGAAGCATTTACGAGGGGGAGGGAGGCGTTGAAGCCTAAGGTCCAGTTATTATCGCGACCTACTTCTATCCCTTCGTTCATATTCGGCATTTCGCCTTCCGATGGCGTTTCTCCGCCGGTACTTCCCATGTCGAAACCGTCCATGTACATCACCTGCTTTTTCAACGTCCGGTTGTAATCGGCAGTGAAACTTACCTGCGGGAATAGTGCGGCGTACGAACCTTTACGCGCGTATTTTTTCTTTTGTATTTCCTTATCGGCCACTTTGACTGTGGGATTTTCACTCAATGCAATCTCCAGGGCTTGATGCAAGCCGAGCCTGAGCGTATCCTGGGCCCCGGCTTTGGAAAAAAGCAACCAGGGAAGCAGCAACGCGAAGGCGATCATCCTCTTTTTTTTCGTGAGTAATTGTTTCATTTAAGATAGTTTATCTGTTTTTGGAGCGACAAAGATACAATCTCCCGGCGAATATCCGATAGAAACCTTCTCCCTTTATAAGGTTATTATCCGATAATGCAGGATTCGTTTTTTAACAATTTTCGTTCCTCCTTGCCATCGAAGGACTTCCGTTTGTTCAACGGAAACAAATATCTTCTTTATTTGGCGCTTCCGCAAGGCCTTTTCGGTAGAGGATTGGTGAATAATGAAAATAGTACGTATAATTTGGCAAACAAATTCAGCTCTTTGTAGAAGGTTGGTTAAAAACGAAACACTCTTGGTCTGTATATAAAAAATGCCTATCTTTGCGAAAAGCGTTAATAAAAAATAAAGATGGAAAATCTTCCCTTAATTGAAATCGCAGAGTTGAACAAGGAAATTGTCGCCCACGACAGTTACAAGCATGATTTTTCGATTGCCGATCTCGACGGAAGTTCGACGGCTTATGAAAACGCCCGGCAGGAATATGATACGCCTATGCGTTTAAATGCCTTGATAATGGTTCTGGCGCACGAAGGGGAAGCACGTATCTGTATCGATTATATCCCTTACGACATCAAACCGAATGGCTTTCTGACCATCATGCCCACCCATACCCTGCAAGTCTGCTCGATGAGTAAAGACTTCAAAGGCCGTATCCTGGTGGTTTCCCGTTCGTTCCTCGACGAATGCAATCCTGGCAAGAAAGGCGGTTCGATCATCCACTATATGCAAATCCGGAAGAATCCCTGCGTGGTGCTCGATGCGGAAGAGGCCCGTCATCTGGCATCCTGCTTCGAGCTGATCCGTGGAAAACTCCGGCTTAAGGAACATTTGTATCAGAAGGAAGTCCTTCAAAATTCATTGGTCGGCTTTTTTCTGGAATTGGCGAATATCTTCGGACGGAAAATGGATTTGCTCGCTTCTCCCACCTTGTCGCGGAAGGAAGAATTGTTCGAGCAGTTCCTTCAATTGCTGTTCGAACATTGCCGGGAGCAACATGTCGTTACCTTTTATGCGGAAAAACTATTCATTACGCCCCAATATTTGTCCTTAATCCTCAAGGAACTAACCGGGAAATCGGCTAATAAATGGATTGACGACGCGCTGATTATGGAGGCCAAGATGCTTCTGAAAGCCCCGCAGGCCACCGTGCAGCAGGTAGCCGATATTTTACATTTTTCCGATCAGTCCACCTTCGGCAAGTTCTTCAAAAAGCACATGGGCGTTTCGCCGATGGAGTACCGGAAATCATAAACCGGTTTCGGAGGTGTTTTTTTGATCGACTTCCGGCAGGGTATTTTTGAATTTATACCAGGCCAGCAATTCGGCCGCTCCGTAGAAAATACTGGCCACCCCGAAGATAACGAAGGTATTGGCGGCTGCGGCGAAGGGATAAGTGAGGATCGTAACGCCTGTTACGAGAAGCAGGAAGGGGATCAGGTAAAACCCCCAGGGTACGAGGTTCAGTTTCCGCGCCTGCGTGAGGCTGACGATCTGCTGGATACCGGCTATCACGAGCAAGGCTCCGAGTACATACATAATAATATTGACAAAAAAGGCCGGGGTGATGACCAGCCACGCGCCGAACAAGATACTGCCTGCTCCTTCGACGGGAAACATCGGTTTGGAAGCCGTTTCGCTTTTGTCGCGCGTAAAATAATGAAGCACGGAAAAGATACCGGGCAGGATAAACAAAATACCGATCGTGATAACCAAATAGATGATGGCCGTTTCAGGCCATAATACCAATACGAATCCGAGCAAGATGGCAAAGATGCTTCTTAGCAAGGCATTGCTGATTCTTTTCATAAGAAATCTCTTTTTAAATGTTCTTTTGAATAGGTTTTTAATCCCTCTTTTTATATATAACAACGAAGGTAAGCCAATTTCTTACAGCATGCAATAAAATCTTCCTTTTTCCGGACTTTCTTGCTAAGCGGCTGCCGGCTGTAGGAAAAGCGGTAGTACCGCTGCGCGATCCGAAATAAAAGGTTATATTTGTCATATAAATAAAAAACAGTTGCCATGCATGACAAATACAACTATAAAACTATTTATACCACGGTAAAGGAGGAGATTGAAAAAGGAAGGTATGCGACAGGTACGCTTCTCCCTACCGAGCTTACCTTGGCGGAAAAGTATGGTGTTTCGCGCCCCACTATTTCGAAAGTATACAACCAGCTCCAGCGGGAAGAGTATGTAAAGAAGAAAAAAGGCCTCGGCACCCTCGTCCTTTTCAAAGGAAATGTAAAGAAAATGTATACATTCGGATTGCTGCTTCCGGGCGCCGGCGAATCGGAGATATTCTCGATCATCAACGACCAGCTCTTAAAGCAATCCGAAATCATGCAATTCAACTGTTTGTGGGAAGGCGCTACCGCCAGCAACGCCACGATCAGGCGAAACCTGATCGAAACCTGTTGCGACAGCTATATCGAGAAGCAGGTAGACGGCATTTTCTTTTCGCCCCTGGAGCGTGTACCGGATGCCGACCGCATAAACCGGAGTATCTCGGAAAAAATACAACAGGCAGGCATTCCCTTAATCCTGATCGACCGCGACATCGTGCCGATTCCCGGGAAAAGTCCTTTCGATGTGGTTTGCCTCGATAACTACAGCGCGGGCAGTCGGATGGCTCGGCACTTGATGGAAGCCGGTTGCAAACAAATCCATTTTTTTTACCGTCCCGATTCCGCCTATTCTGTCCGCATGCGCTTTCTGGCCATCAAAGATACGATTCAGGAAAAAGGGCTGGCATTCGATAAACGCAACGATTTCTGCGGCGATCCGGAAGATCTGGCCTTTGTAAAAACAATTCCCGTCGTGAAAGGCGAAACCGGCATTATTTGCGCCAACGACTCCACAGCGGCCGTGTTGATGTCTTCCTTGGAAGCCCTGGGGCATAAGATCGCTTCCGATCTCTTGATCTGCGGATTCGACGATATGAAATACTCCCAACATTTAAAATGCTCGCTCACTTCCTTTATACAACCTTGCAAAGAGATAGCCAATATCAGTATTGAACTGATGATGCGAAGAATAGCTTCGCCCGACCGGCCACCCGTATCAGTCTATCTGAACGGTGAAATCATTGCCCGCGAATCTACCCGCTTTGTGTAAGAAGGGGGGGAGCAGCCGCCCGGCACCTCTCTCTCCCAGGTAAACCGCTCCTCACTCGGATCGGACTTACCGAACGATTGCTTTCCCGTTGTCGTGCGCCTCTCTACGACTTGCCCGCTAACTGTTTCCCCTTCTCGAATGCCGCAAAATCCGCTAGGTATCCGGTGCCGACCATGCTGCAAATGCAAGCACCCAGCGCAGCTTCCTCCCGGGAAGAGGAAATCTGCAACGGACAGTTAAACGTCTCTTCCAAAATACGAGCTAATAACGGATTCTTTTGAAGGCCGTTGCCCGAACCTACCAACTTATTTTTTCCCTTGCGTACCGATGCCGGAAGCAAGCGGTAAAAATCATAAAGCTCCCGGCTCATGCCTTTTAAAAAGCCTAAAACCAGATTTTGCGGTGTCCAGTTAGAACGCGAGATATGAGTTATTTTCCCCCGTTTCTCCGGATGCAGACGCGTACCGTCGAACAAGGTTTCCACCTGTAGATCTTCCTCCGCGTCCGCCTGGTAAGGGATAGAAGTCAGTATGTTATAAAGCGCAGCGTCGTCCATTTCTTTGCCGGTACCTAATTTGATCGTCTCTGCAAAAAAGTTTTTCAGTAAAGCGAAAGAGCAGCCCCCGCATAAGGCAGCCCCTACCAGGATATACCCGCCCCCCGGCAACGGCCGGGTGTCCAGCGAGGGTACGTCGAGATAGGTATCCGAATAGACAGACAATTGGCTGCTTGTTCCGACGGTGACATGAATCGATTCGCGGATAGAACGAACAGAACCCAGGAAACTAGCTTGATTATCGCCGATAGCCGGAAACACCGGGATATTTTCATACCATCCGACCGGCACAGTCGCATCGCCTATCTCCGGAAGGAAGGAGGCATCGATTCCGGCCCGCCCAAGCGCCCTATCGTCGAATCTCAATCGTTCTTTATCGAAAAACCCCAAACTGGCTGCATTCGAGTAGTCCATGAAAGGTTGCTTCCGCCCCGTAAGTTGCATTGCCGCATAATCCATGATGGTACATAACCGGACGGCCCCGGGAGGAATCAACCCGTTTACCTGATTATAAAAATGGGTGACCAGGCCGAAACCGGTAGCGAGCGGCTGCCCTGTTTGCGTTGCCAAATAAGCGGTATAACTTAAATTATCCCGATAAGGCAGGTTTCCCCGGGCATCCTGCCAGGTATATAAGGGGCTGACAGCCTCTCCTTCGCCATCGACGTAGACGATACCGTGCATTTGTCCGGATAATCCGATCCCTTTTATATCCGGAGCTTGGCTTTGGAGTTCGCCTACCAATGTCCGGACACTATCGATAATAACGGCAGCATCCTGGGTTTTCTCCCAAGGATGAACGGATGTTAAAGAGGCGTTATTCGCCTTTGTAATCGATACGATATTTTTCGACGTCGGGTGATAAACCACTCCGCATATCGAACTCGTTCCTATGTCAATTCCCAAAAAACTCATATATTGTAGTACGTTCAAATTTAAACCTCAAAAGATTACCCTTCACTTCCCGCTTTCAGTTTGCTGACCAGAAACAACAGATAGAGGACGCATGCCGTCAGTACCCCGACGGCTCCGATTTGTCCGCCCAGCGCGTCGGAAGCCGCTCCCATCAGTACCGGAAAAATCGCTCCTCCGGAAATTCCCAAGATCATCAATCCTGAAATCTCGTTGCTCCGGGAAGGCTTATACAGCAAAGCCCGGGAGAAAATAATCGAAAAGATATTCGAGTTGCCCCATCCGATGAAAGCTACACAGACCGAAAGGGCCAGCGTGCTGCCGGCGAAATAAAGGCCGCCGACGCCCGCCGCCATTATCCCCGCGCTCACCCGGAAAAAAGAAGCGGCAGGGAAGCGAGCCAGGATAAACGTGCCCGCCAGACAACCAAAAGTGCGAAACAAGAAATACAGGCTGGTGGCATACCCGGCCGTCGCCAACGGCATACCGGCCCTTTCTTGTAACAATTTCGGAGCCGTTATGTTAATCCCCACATCAATTCCCACATGTACCAGAATCCCCATGAAAAGCATAAACAACAAGCCGTTGCCCAGCAAACTGAAACACGCTTTGAAAGAAGTCGGTTCGTTTTTCTCCGCCGGTTCCGGCATATCGGTCGTATACAAGTAAACCAGCGCCAACAGATCGATCACTGCAAAAATAGTAAATAAAAGCTTCCAATTTCCATAATAGATAACTGCTTGAGCCGCAATCAAAGGAGCTGTAAACGAAGCGATAGCTTTCACAAACTGCCCCAGGGTAAGGTAGCTGGGTAACCGCTCTTTACATACCCTGTTCGCCAAGAGCGGATTGAGCGAAACTTGCATCAAGGTATTGCCGATGCCCAGGAAAGAAAAAACGACGAACATCACCGGTTCGCTATATCCGAAATAAGGCAGCGCAAGCCCGGCGAAGGTAACGAGCATACTAAGCAAAACCGTATTTTTCCGACCGATTTTATTCATTAACATCCCGGTCGGAACCGAAAAAATAAGAAACCAAAGAAAGACCATCGCCGAAAAAGCGTTCGCAGCCGTATCCGAAAGGGTAAAGTCCTGCTTCACATAATTGGTAGCAATCCCCACCAGATCGACAAAGCCCATAGTAAAAAAGGCTAACATGATAGGGATAATTTTACTGAGTTTGTTTTCGTTTTCCATACATCCGGGTGAGTATAATTAAGGTTGCAGCGGACATACCCGCATATTTTTAAAACGAACGGTGCCGTTTTTGGCATACAACCACAACCGGGCGCCTTGTTTTTCCGGTAGCCGGTTTACGATACACCGGCGGTTATCGATGCAAACGTCGATGAGGTCGTCTTTCAAGATAAGCTCGATCCGGAGCGGCTTGTCGAGATGCTCCACCGCTTCGATAAAAGCGTCTTCTCCCAAACGGACGGTTCGTTTATTCGGATCGAAACTTAATTTATAGCCATCTTCCGCCTTCTCCCCGGCCCGGAGAAAGAAACCGTATTCCTGGTTGTTGCCGACCGGTTCGATCTCCATTGTCACCCGGCACCCCGCCGGCATCCCATCGATATAGGCAGCCCCCAGATTTCCGGACGCCTCGATTTCCAAACTGTTGCCGCATACTTTGCGGGCGTTTCCGACGCAAGTCAGGGATAAATTCACCGCATCTAGCGTAGCCGGGACAACTTCAGCGGGAAATTTCGTAGCCAGATCGCCGTTCGGCAGTTGATAAGCTTCCCGCAACACGATACTTCCGCCGAAACGTTCCTGCCCATAATCTTTATTATCCTGTTTACTCGGAATCCAGCCCGCCACAATGCGGCGATTGCCTTTGAAAGCGGCTGTTTTCGCCACGTTCACCCATTGTTCCAGCAACGCCTGCGAATGAGGATATTCCCAAGGGCCGTACGGATTTCTGGATTTTACATAATAGGTGTCGCCTCCCTGGCCGTACACCAGGTAATACCAACCGTTCCAGGCGAAATAGTCCGGGCATTCCGGTACATCCCGCTGCCCCGAAAGAAGCGGTTTTTCCACCTCCCACTGCTTCAAGTCGCCCGATGTCAGGTGCACCAGGGCGCCGCGTCCTTCCCCCATCACAGACGCGTCCTTCTCCGTCGATACGAAAAGGTGAAAAATACCTTTGGCATCGATCACCACTTTAGGATCGCGGAAATGGCGCTGGCTATACCCTGGCGCCGCGGTATAAAAAGGATTGGGCTGTTGTTTGTGGAAAGTTAGTCCGTCCGGGCTGACGGCATAGCTCAATTGTTCTTTTACTTCTTTGCCTTCCGCCACCAAACGCGTGGCATAAAAAGCATAATACTGTTTTCCGTCGAAAGCCACGGAGCCGGTACAAATCGATTTCTCCCAATCCGCATCGATACCGATAGCGATCGGATGATGCTCCCATGTTTTTAAATCGCGGGTGGTACTTACGCACCATTGATGTCCCCCCAGCCCGTTCAAAGCGGCATGGTGGCCTTCGTCGAGCAGCCAGTACAGATAATACGTTCCGTCTTTGTAAAAAGGAATACAGTCTCCTACGAACTGGTTGCCACCCACCGGCTTAAAATATTGGATCGTGCCGGTCGGTTGAAGGGTCGGATCGTAATTTACCGGGCTTTGAGCCTCTACTCCTTTAAAAACGGCACACAAGGCCCAAGCGATAAGCATACATTTTTTTTTCATATCCTAATGATTTTATCAAGTATAATCTATTTATTTTTCCAGCCGGACAATCGAGGCATTCGTCAATATCGCCTCTCCCGAGCGGGCAAAAAGTTCGAAGGAGCAGAAAGGTTCATCCCACGCATACCGGGCCGTCAGCGCGACCCGCCCCCCTGCGGCAAAAAACTCGACCGAATTTTTATCGAACAGCAAATACCAATCCGATTCATCTCCTTCCCAGCGATAGGGAGCGCCCATCGGCTCGTCGAAGCCGTCCGCCGCAACCAGCCCTTCTTCCCCGCCGCCGGTTGCGGCCACTTCGTTCAACCGATCGGCATCCGGCGGGATGCACCACCCGCTCCGGTCGATATAATAATAGCTCAATTCGTTGCGGTAGCCGGCGGTCAGCATTTTGCCGCAGGCTGTTTTCAAGCGAATCCCGTAATCGGCCGCTTTCCAGATCGCCCGGTTATCCCGGTTATCGAATGTCAGCCGAACGGCAAACGAAGCCCCGGGGAAGGGGAAACGCCCGGTTACCGAATGACCGTCGGAAAGCGTGGCGGAAGAGAGCGGGAAAGTCTCCCGGCGATAAGCTTCCAACCCGTCCAGCGGAACGGAAGCCAGCAGATAATGGCGTCCTTCCCGCATCAATTTCAACCGGCGGGGAAAAGTCATTTTTCCTTGAGGCCCGGCAGGAGGAAACAGATTGGCATACTCCCAGTTATTCATCCAACCCAACCAGAGGCGGTTCTCGGCCGGCAATCCGTTGACGGTTTGCCCGGCATAATTATCTTTGCCGTAATCCAACCATAAAGCCTTTGTATCGGTTGCCCGGAAAGCAACCCCGTCGAAATCGCCGATAAAGTAGCGGGTGGCCGGGCTTCCCCCGGCCGGCCCGTTTCCCATATTCACGGTCAAAACCCATTTCGTTATTCCTTCTCCTTCCACCCGGAGAGGAAAAAAGTCGGAACCCTCCCAATTCGTTCCCTCCGTCGCCGCCCCCGCTTTGAACGTGCTGGCGTACCTCCATTGTCTGCCATCGGGAGAAGTATAAAATAAAACGGAAGAACCCGAGGAAACGGTCATCAGCCAGCAGCCGGTTTGGGCATTCCACGAAACATGCGGATTCCGAAGCAACGCAGGTGCATGCGGGCGCTCCGGATCAGCCCCTCTTGCTTCTTTCGCTTCCGGCAATACCACTGGCGGCAGTTTTGTCCAGACCCTGCCTTTATCCGTGCTATAGGCCCTTCCTATCGTTTGGGTTAACGCCGGATTTGCATAGGTGTAAAAGGCCAGGAAAGGGATGTCGGTTGCTTCGCCCAGCCCTGAAGTACGGTTGGGATCGGCCACCACGCTGCCTGCCCCCAGATACCCCAGACTATCGGGCGATAACGCTACCGGCCGGATCGTCCATTCCAGCAGGTCGCGGCTTTCGGCATGTCCCCAATGAATATTTCCATACGTTTCGGCTGCCGGATTGTATTCATAAAATAAATGATAGACGCCTTCTGCATACACCCATCCCGCCGGCCCCCCGATCCATCCGGGTTCGCCGGTAAAATGAAACAAAGCGCCGGGAGTGGCCGTTTGAGCGCTCTTTGGGGCGCAACCGCTCAGGAGAGCGGTTAAAAAGAGGCAGCCTGCGATACGCGAACCCGTTCGCCAACAGGATAGCCCACAGAAAAGCCGACAGGAAGCCCCATCCAAAGATGTATAGGACACCCAACGGGAGAACCAGCAGAAAAATCTAAGGCAAAACCCACGAAAGAAAAAACAGGAAAGCAGGCCGCAGAACGCCCGGAAGAGGAAGAACCCGCAGCAGGACAAGCCTTGACCCAAGCGGAAGGGCGAACGGGCGCCCCCCTGGTGCGACGAATCCCCCCTCCATTCGCCGCACCCTGCCGGGCTACCTACAGACCAGATACATCGTTTCTTTTTCATAACCGCACGAACAAAATCAATTACCAGCCGTAATTTTGTTTATACAACCCCTTCACATAACTGATCTGCGTTTGCGGAATCGGGAAATACTCGTCCCGGTTTTTCGTAAACTTTGCCTCTTTCAGATAAGAACGCCGGGCCTTTTCCACCTTGAAATAAGCATTCATATACGTATCCGCAATTCCCCACCGCACCAGGTCGAAGAACCATTTCCCCTCGGTAGCAAATTCCAGATGCCGTTCCCACTGTAACGCTTTCCAGGCGAAATCCTGTGTCCAGGCGGGGCAGTTTTCACCGGGAATATAAGGCTGAATATCAAATCGACCGGTCGGCGTACCGTCGGCAAATTTCAACCGTCCGGTGCTGGCAGCCGCCCGCCGGCGAAGCTGGTTAATCAGTTCCATCGCTTCCCCCAGGTTCGTGTTCAACTGAATCAACGCTTCCGCCCGCCAAAGCATCACCTCGTCCAGCCGGAGTACATCGTAATTCAGACCGCTGCCCATAAACGGATTGGTTTTGCGGAAACAATCGCAGGTAGGCAACACCAATAATTTCTGGCTCATCGAATAGCCGTACACTTCCGGCGTCCGGGCCCAACTTTTTTGCATCACATAATTCGCATCGTATTTCCAAGGCATCTCCGGCACGCAAGCCGTATGCAACAAACGCGGATCCATCGGAGTACGGGCAAACGCTTCCTTGTTATCCAGCGGCTCCCCGGCATCGAAATGTTCGAAATCGGGAATCCCGTCTACCGTTTTATAATGATTCATCAGGTGAACGGAAGGTTGCAAAAAGCCGCAACACCCATATTCGTCATTGATCGGATACACCAGCCACGCATTATTCCGTCCGATTGCCGAACCGTCGTTATTCGCCGAATATTGGATAGCCCAGATCGATTCGCTATTATTCTCATATTCGCATAAAAAGTTTTCGGCAAAATCAGACACCAGGCTTTTGCCCGCCCCGTCGATAACTTCTTTACACAAGCTGGCCACTTCCGTCAGCTTATCCCGGTCGATGCCGATCACATTATTTTTCTCGTCCTGTTCATACGCCGCAAACAACAACGCTTTCGCCAGGTAAGCTTTGGCTGCAAATTTCGTAGGCCGTCCCACTTCCTCCTGTTTCTCCGGCAGAAATTCCACCCCGCACCGGAAATCATCCATCAATTTCCCCCACAACTCCTTATTGCTCAGCGCATCATTGCTCACTTTATCATACGCCTCCGAAGGCGTATTTTCGTCGATCCAGGGAAAATATTTAAAACAAAGCTTCATATACATATAAATATGGCC
Organism: Tannerellaceae bacterium; assembly: GCA_048403675.1. GTDB lineage: Bacteria > Bacteroidota > Bacteroidia > Bacteroidales > Tannerellaceae > Parabacteroides. The sequence continues at coordinate 11,924 of DBFJSK010000275.1, forward strand.
GCGCAGGAACCGCAGCTCAGCTATCCGCTGGTCGCGTAAAGGATAGGCTTCGGGTGTCAGCGCCTGCGCCCTGCGAAGCGCATCATGTACCCGGCCGACGCCCACATAATGCACCCACCATAAATTATCCAAATCGCCGGTCGTGGTAGGTTGCAGGTAAGTAAAGGTTTCCCACAAATTCCGTTCGGCATTATCATTCGTACCCGAGCCGCCTTTATAAGCTTCGCCCCCGCGTACCGAACCTTCTTCATAAGGCATTCCGAACTGTTTGTTGTAATGATTCTGTCCGCAGAAGGAATAAGCCGCGTTAATCATCTGCTCTACTTTGTCGGGCGTATTCAGATCGTCGTCCGAGATAATGCCTTGCGGATGCTGATCCAGCAGGCTGGTACACGACACGAAGCCCAGCAACAGGGCCACGCTTGCGTGGAGGATATAGATTGTTTTCATAAGATATATACTGATTACTAATTGAACGTATTAGAAAGATACATGAACAGACATCGTCATCGAGAAAGGCAGCGGATATTCGTTGCCCGGCGTTTCCGGATCGAGACCGGTATACGCATTATCGCCCCATCCCTTTTTCAGCGTCGCGATATTATCCGCCCGCAAGGCGATCCGGGCCCGTTGAATCTTGATCGCCTTCGACACCGCCTGCGGCAGCGTATAACCCAACTCCGCATTCCGGATTTTCATATACGATCCGCATTCCACATAATAGGTCGACATCCGCCCTTCGTCGTTGTAGTTATTAATCGAAAGCGCCGGGATGGTCGAGCCGGTATTCGTGGGCGTCCAGGCATCCAACATCCTTTTACCGTAATTTTCGCCGCTTGTACTCAAGGCATAAATATCCGTCCAGCTTTTCCAGCCCGATACATTCAGATCTTTACCGATCACGCCGTTGAAAAAAAGGCTGAAATCGAAATTTTTGTAAGTCAATCCCAGGTTAATACCATATTCCAGCGCCGGATTTTCCACCCCGATCCAGGTACGGTCTTTATCGTCGATAATTCCGTTCTCGTCGAGGTCTTTATAACGAATACGCCCCGGGGCGGCTCCGGTTTGGATCGAGCCTTTGGCCACATCGGCGTCCGATTGGAACAAGCCGTCGGCCACATACCCGAAGAGCGAGTTTCTGGCACGTCCCAAAATAGTCTGATCCTCGCCGTTACCGGCAAAATTATTGATTACATTATCGGGTACATGCACCATCGTTTGCTCGTTGTGGGAAAATACGCCTCCCACATTCAGTTCCAGATCGCCGAACGTATCGGTATAATTTAAGGTGATTTCGAACCCCTTGTTGTCAATATCGGCCCCGTTCAGCCACATCGTCGCTCCCTCGCCCAAAGTAGCTACGGTGCCGGGTTTCATCAAAATATCGCGGGTATATTTCAGGTAATAGTCGAACGAACCGCTCAGATGGGAATTCAGCACGGCGAAATCGACACCGAAATTATGCTGCGAGGTCGTTTCCCATTTCAGGTTCGGATTGCTCCGTTGGGTGCGGTGGAAGCCGGAAGGCAGGGTTCCCCCCTGACCGGTAAAATCATACGCCGTTCCCCAGTTCCAATCATCCAGTTTGTCGGCATCATAGCGAGACTCGTAGAATTGATAAGCCGCATATGCGTCGATGCTGGAATTTCCGTTCTGTCCCCAGCCGTACCGGATTTTTAACTGCGGAAAGATGGCCGCCAACGGCTCGAAAAAAGCTTCGTTATTGAGCGACCAGCCCAGGGAGAAAGCCGGAAAAGTAGCCCATTTGTTGTTGGCGCCGAATACGGAAGAGGCATCGCGGCGTAGGGTAACGGAGGCCAGATAGCGGTTGTCATAATTGTAGTTCATTTTCCCGAACCAGGAAATCATGGTGTTTTTGGCGGTTTCGCTGCCGTTCTCCTTTTCCGATTCGCCGGCGTTCAGCCACATATAATCGTCGTTCTCCAACGCATAATCGCGGCGGCTTCCCCAATGTTTCTGAAAACTATGGGTAATGGTTTCCTGACCCAGCACCACGTCGAAATGATTTTTGCCCAAATCGAACAAATACTGCAACACATTGCTGTTAGTACAGCTCAGGTCGAAATAAGACTCCTGATAAACCTTGTTCCGGTCTTCACTTAAAAAGCCGGATTTGTACCGGTAATCCATCGTACGTTTCCACGACCCCACGCCGTCTACGCCGAACGAAGCGCGGAACGTAAGGTTCTTGATAAATTCGATCGTGGCATATATGTTTCCGAACAGACGCAGATTATCGTGATGGTTTTGCTTATTGTCGGCAATCAACCGAACCGGATTCTGCCGGTCGCTCATTCCCCCGATCGGGCCTGCCCAACCTTCCCCGTCCGTCGTATGCACCGGCACGATCGACATCAGCGATTTGCAACCGCCCAGATTATCTTTGTTGATATTGTCGTTTTCCCTCCATTTGGAAAGGGTGAAATTCTCGCCCACCTTCACGTGCCCGTTCAGGAAGGAAAAATCGGTATTTACCCGCCCGTTGAACCGTTGGAAGAAACTGCCGTCGATCGTTCCTTTGTTATCGTAATAATCGGCCGCGAACACAGCCCGGCCCACGTCGGTGCCGGTCGTCAAGGTCAGGCTGTATTGCTGGATCTGCCCGGTTCGGAGAATTTCTTTCTGCCAGTCGGTATCCGCCGATTTCATCGTATGCGCATCGTCGAGGTATTCCCGCCAACTGACGTTATCCAATACCCAACGGCCTTCGGCGTCCTGATGATCCTGGTATTGATACAGTCCTCCGATACCGACGGCATTCGGATCGGCAGCCGGATTATCGTTTTTAATCGCCCAATATTGGGCTTCTCCCCGCTCGCGGGTATTCATCAATTGATACGGTTTTTTCTTGCTGACCAGCGTATAGGAAGCGTTGAAATCCACCGTCGTCCCTTTTTTACCTTTCCGGGTGGTTATAATAATCACCCCGTTGGCGGCCCGCGAACCGTAGATGGAGGCCGAGGAAGCGTCTTTCAAGACCTGCATCGATTCAATATCCATCGAAGCCAGTTCCGACATCGACCGCGTAGTGGGCGTTCCGTCGATAATATAGAGCGGATCGTTATTATTTAATGTGCCTTCTCCGCGAATGCGAATCGTGGCGCTGGCCGAAGGAGAACCGTTGGTAGCGACCGACATGCCGGCCACCCTGCCTTGGGCGGCTTTCATGGCGTTGCCATACGATCCGGCTTTCAACTGATCCACTTTCACCACGGAAACCGAACCGGTCAGATCGGCTTTTCGCTGGGTAGTATAGCCGGTGACGACTACCTCGTCCAGGTTCAAGGCATCTTCTTCCAATACGATCGTTTTTCCCCGGATCTCGTTCGTGCGGTATTCGGCGCTTTTATAGCCGATATAACTGAACACCAATACGCTATTCTCCGGAACCCGGATCGAATAATTTCCGTCAATGTCGGTAATCGTGCCGTTGTTCGTATCGCGCTTATCTACCACGGTCGCTCCCGTGACAGGTTCCCCGGCCTTATCCACAACCCGGCCCGCGACCCATTGTTCTTGTTGTTGAGTAAATTGCATGCCCCCGACCGCAGGGACGGCGTAAGCATCCGGCATCGGTACGCCCCATAAGGAGGCGATCAGCACATACTGAAGCAGTGGTCTTTTTGTTTTCATACAATTTTATATTTGAAGGTTAAGCAGATGCAGGCATCGACCGGCAGATGATAAACGTATTCGGGTTTTTCCGGTGGTTGTATGTCGCAAAGATAGAATATGTTTTATATATTCCAAACATATAAGCTATATTTTTACTGGCAAAATAGAAATTTATTCTTTACATATATGATATATATATATGGAATAAACAAGTGCATTTATCCCATTTATGCGCCTTTAATTCCGAAATATACCCTTTTGTTCTTACATATGCCTTGCTCTCTAAATGGGATGACAATGCGGAGAGGAAAAAGGGAAATGTAAAAAAATTACATAGTAAACGCATAAGTTGCATAGATGATAAGATCGGGGCGAAAAAAAGAAGGGGGGAAAAGAGCTGTTTTTTACAAAAGAAGATCCCGTACCGGTTGCCGGAAGAAAGACGAGAGGCCGGCTAATCGATACGGGAAAAAATAAGGGACAAGAAGCGGCACGGCGCTCCCGCCCCCGACCCGCTTACCGGGCCAACGGGGCGATCCGGATGTTTCTGATTGCGACGCCTTCCATCCGGAACAGCACTTTATCCACGCACAGATTCGGCCGGTACGTTAATAAGGTTCGCGCCGCGTCGATTTCGGTATCGATCAGCGAACCGCCGAATTTGCCGGTATGGTCTACCACCATCCGGACGGTAAAGGGACGGCTGGTGTCCATTCCGTTTTCGATGGCATAATTGCCGGCGGCATGGGGTGCGCCCCCTTCCCGCAACGTTTTTTCGTCGGCGGCATAGCCCGATAAAGAACCCGTCCCGTATTGGGCCCGTGCGCGATCCAGTTGAAGCTGCCATTCGCAGGCTGTTTCGTCTCCCTCTTCCGGCAGGAACAAAACGGCCGCTTTTCCGTTGCCCGCCCGCTCGGGACAAACTTCGAACGTAAGCAGAAAGGACGCATCCGGCGCGGGGAAAGTGGCGGATGCGGATAATTCCGAAGCCAACGTCCGGGGCGTTTGCGTAGCCGGCGTTAGTTCGTCCATCCATTTCGTGCCGATCCGTCCGTCGCAGCGCCGGACTAATTCGTGAATAACCAGGGGGCCGCCCCAGTTCTGCATCTTCAACCAACCAGCCATCAGCAGGCGGCCGCCGGGAATTTCCGTAACGGCCGGCACCGAAAGTCCGTTGTAAAAGTCGGTCCCTTCGGCTACCAGATCTTTATACGCCGTGTCCGCTTCGCCGGCGGGTTTCGACCAAAGCCGGGTGAACCCGCCGATAATATAATCGTAGCCGCCCCATCGGAAGAAGAAGGTGCAATCGCCTCCCAGGGGGAAGTCGGCATTCAGGCATTTCCACCCGCCCGCCACGGAATCGGCCCCCCAGGTGCCCCGGGCGCCGTAATTGGCCAACATCTTCAAACGGCCTTCCGGATCGGTATAGATACTCGGATTTTCGCACGGGTGATATAAAATATGGGTTTTTTTGAAGTTCGTCCCCCCCTCGTCGCCGACCGAATAAGTAGAACCGGCCGGTATATATCCCCGGATGGTATCATAGCAGAAGGAGCCGGTGACGCCGTTTTTCTTCAGGTAGTCCCATTGCATCGCCAGGGTAGTCATTTCCTCCGGATAGATGCGCGTAGTATGCAATCCGTAACTGATGCTTAATTTGCCGTCGGCCACAAAAGGCGTGCCGGTGCCGAAGGTTTCCCATTGATCTTCAATCGGCGTGGCGGCTTCATGCTCTACCCAGGTCTGGAAGTCGGCGGTGGACAGATGTTCGAAATAATGACCGCCTTTGCCGAATTTGCTGGCATGTCCGCGTCGGTCGAACAGGTAAAACAGGTGATACCGGCCGCGGTAAAAAAAGGTCGCCACGTCGCCTACCCAGGCGTTGTGGTAAGGCGGCGTCCAATATTGGATAGCCGGATCTTTCTGCGGGGCGGGGGGCACCATGCTTTCCGGTTGAAGCGCGGGGGCATACAGGGCCGCTTCCGTCACATGGCGGGGGTTCAGTTGCCACGATTTCATCCGGGCGGCTGACGGATAACCCAGTGGAAAGTCGTTATCGTACAGACGTCCGTCTACATACAGGCTCCATTGTGCGCCTGTAAACTGAAGCGTGATGGTGTGTTTTCCCTCGGGCTTATCCAGGATGCCCAGCGGAATCCCCACCGTCATAGTTTGAAATTCTTCCGGGTTGAAAGGAGATTGCAGCGAGAGGCTGGCTTCCAATACCGGAACCGAACCGTCCGGCAGGGGGTAGGCCGGGTAATTCTGGATTTTCCGGTCTGTGGGGTCGTGGGGCCGAATATTTACGTTAAGTACGGCAGGTATTTCGAGCAGGGTGTGTGCCCGGGCGTCCGGTTTTAAATCGGCTGTGAACCGGATCGTGAATCCTTGCGTGAGGTCGGCCGCCAAAGCAAGGGGGGATTCGGTTTGTGTGCAGGACAGGCGGCTTTCGGCCAGTTGCGCGGTGTCGAAATGCCGGAAAGGGCTTGTTAATTGCAGGCGCGCCTGTTTAGAAACAGCCGTCGTTTCCCGGCACGCGCTACTTGCCGTAAGCAGGCAAAGCAAACAGGGCAAGAGGAAGAACTTCTTTTTCATCCGAGTGGTATTTTTTGAGGGTTTATAGATTCAGGCCGGCCTTCCCGAGAAGGCGATACAGGGGCAAAGGTAAAATTATTTATTTATATGCAAAATATAATCTGTCATAAATAGAAATATTTTGAGATCTATATGTTGTCATTTAAAGTGGAAAATGCAGGGTAAATGTAAATAATCTCTCCGTTTTTCAGGGAAACTGGGTAAGAAGAAGAGGTTTTGTTTGGAAGCTCCCTTTCCCGGATTCCGGCGGTGGCGCCTTTTCATTAACCCCGAGCTGCCCTGAATCTACCGGGCGGAAGCTTGCTTATTTTTTTGTGGGGCAGAAAAATAAAAGGAAAGGTCAGCCTCAGGCAAGCCTGGCCGCCTGCAGCGGGCGATAAGGAAAAAATAATACAATAAGTCCGCCTCCCGGCAACGCTTCGCTTCTGAATGGTTATATGGCTGATAAATAGGCAATTATAAAAGGCTTAAAGGGAAGCTACAATTGCATGCTTATCCAATTTCAATTTCATAAGCATGCAATTCGGATTACATAAGCATGCAATCCGAATTGCATCGGCATCTATTTTTCGGTGCATGAAAAAAAATACAAAAAGGGGGCTATGCGAGAAAAATCCGTTTCAAACTTTCGGGTATGGGCTGCCCTTGCCTCGTGCCGGTTATTCTTCCTGCGCCTTCTCCTTTTTTTCTTGCATGGCAGCTCATAGGCCGCCGCTTTCCTACGCGGCCGGACAACTCGTTTTTATTCAGACGTGCCGGTAGCATGCTCCGACTCCTGCCGTCGATATTCCGAGGGAGTGATGCCCATCACCTTGGTGAAGATGCGCGAAAAATAAGCCGGCTCGTCGAATCCCAATTTGAAAGCTATTTTATTCAGTTTCAAATTCGTAAGTTCGATATACTGGCAAGCTTTCTGAATTTTCAGACGGATGAAATAATGAATCGGCGAAACCCCCGTATCTTTCTGAAACAACATAGAGAAATGGGAAGGGGAATATTTGAAATAAGCTGCCAGTTGTTCCAGCGTAAGGTTCTGCTGGATGTTCTCCTGCATATAATGAATCACGCGCGAGGAAAGCGGGAATTCCTTATGCGTGGGAATCGTCAGATGCCGGAACTGCTCCAGATAAATGAAGGACGCCAGAAACATATACAAACACATGGAAGAATAAATCATATACTCCTTAATATACCCCATCGAGAAGCAATTGTAAATTTCTTCGAACAATTGCAACCGGTCTTGCAACCGCGAATATTCGCTGGGCAGAATAGAGCGGGGCTCCAGAACGGCCGGGAGAAAACACCGGCTTTGCGTACCCCGGAAATGCAAAAAGTAAATTGTCCAAGGATCTTCGTCGTCGGCGCCGAACGAATAAGGCGTTTCCGAAGGGATAAAGATAAATTGATTCTTCTCGATCGCATACGTTTTTTCCTTTATCCGATACCATCCCTTGCCGTCGGTACAATAAATCAGCATGCAGTAATTACAACCCTCGTCTTTCTGCACGTAATGGAATTTTACCTTCGGAAAGAAACCTATCTTCCTTACATACAGATTGCCTATCAGCGGATCGCGGCTGTAGCTCGCCAGCAAGTCCTCCGGCAGGGAGATTGTCCGTTCTCCTTTGAATCCTTCTTTTATTTTAACCATATTCCGGCTCTGAGCGCTGTATTTTAAGGTGTCAACGGCCCAAAGATACTTCTTTTTCGTAAGATAGTATAAGTAAATAAGAACAAAAGTTGCTATTCGTACCGTGGGAACCCTCTACCTTTGCCTCCGATAAAAAACAAATCCATGAAAAAAACTGCTTACTTCGCGGGGTTGTGCCTAGGATGTCTGATAAGCTGCACCACCCCCACGCCTACCCAAAAACTAGCGGATGAAATCAGCCGCGACGTTTCCCTGCAAACGGTCGATAGCATGGCCCGGGCCTTGATTCGCAGCGGCTTCAACGCCGGCAGCGGTTATTCCCAGATCTGGGCCCGCGATCTGAATACCTTCATCGAGATCGCTTCCGAAGAAAGCGATCCGGCCGACCTGCGGAACGCCATCCTGCTTTTCTTTGCCTTGCAACAGCCCGGCGACGAGATGATCGACGGCTATGTGCTGAAAAAGGACTTTAACTGGTACGACGATACTCCTTATTATTCGGAGGCCGCTCCCGAGCATGTCGCTTTTAAGAATACTGTGGAAACCGATCAGGAATCGGCTCTGATCCAGATTGTGGGAAAATATGTGCAGAAAACGGGCGACCGCTCCCTGCTCGACGAAAAAGTGGCCGGGCGCACGGTGCTCGACCGGATGGCGGGCATGGTGGATTACCTGATGCGCGAACGGTATGATGCGAAGTACGGGCTGCTCTACGGAGCCATGACGGCCGACTGGGGCGATGTGCAGCCTAACGACGATTTCGGTTGCGATAGGAACGAACTTTCCCATAAGGCGATCGATGTGTACGATAATGCCATGTTTATCCTGGCCCTCGACCATCTTCAACAACTCGCCCCCGATACCGTTTTGAAAAATAAATGGAAAA
>DBFJSK010000276.1:0-3366 GCA_048403675.1 Tannerellaceae bacterium
TCTGAAATTCAAATACTTATCTCTTTTTTGTAACTTCGTGATACAAAAGTATAACTTTTATTTGACATTAACAGCTATAAAATCTAAAGGGAGCTATCCTATTGTGCTAAGCTGTTAAAAAAATTATCACCAATCAGGGGTCACAGAATTTCTAATATTTTATTTATTTCGGAGTCCAGAAAACCTACTGGCTACTAGACCACCCCGTTAGCCCTCCCCTATCTATCCGGCCCGAATACCGCTCAAGGGTGAATAGACTGCAAATAAAATAAGATTTGTTTGAATAAATAAGCCGTATCGTCGCGCTCCGCTAATAGAATAGAGAGATCGTACAATTCAAGGCCCTCGCGCTTGGGCCCTACTTTAAACGGGCTGGGATGCCGCAGCACAAGATACTGCATCGGATAACAATGCTGGCGGGTAAGATCGATCAGCAAATCGGCAGGCAACGCGTCGATTTCGCGGCGGACGGTGTCAGACGGAAAGCCCCATATATTCAGGCTTTTGCCGATCGAAACCGGATAATCGGCAGAAAATGCCGACGTGCCTGGGCCTGCGTCCGAAGGCGCCCCCGAAGACGAAGGCGCCCCCGAAGAAACCAGCATACACCCAATCACCTCTTTATGTAATTTCCGGAGCAATTCCACACAGCCGGCCACCGGTTCGCTATCCCGTCCATCGTAGAATACCAGGATATGCTGCACATCCTGAAACGTCCGGTAATACCCCGCACGCTCCGAACGGCCTGTCGCCAAACGGCGTATCTTTTTCTTTAGAAAATAATTCGTCAGTATCATTCTTCCAGCATCGTTAGAAATTCTGTTTCATTAATAATCTTCACTCCCAACTTCGCCGCTTTTTCCAGCTTGGCCGGCCCCATATTCTCCCCCGCCAGAATATAATCCGTCTTACCAGACACCGAACCGCTGTTTTTTCCGCCATGCTGTTCGATCATCCCTTTATACTCGTCGCGCGAATGCAAGGAAAAAGTACCGCTTATCACAAACGTAAGCCCCTTCAACTTCTCGGAACGGGCAGCCAGCGCTTCCTCGGCGATAGCCATCTGCAACCCGTACTCCTTCAACCGCTCTACCAACACCACATTGCGTTCGTCGGCAAAATAAGCGAGCACACTGCGCGCGATCCGGTCGCCGATTTCATCCACCTCCGTCAACTCCTCGATGGTAGCTGCCCGCAAACGATCGATCGAATGGAAAGCCGTAGCCAACCGCTTGGCCACGGTTTCACCCACAAACCGGATACCCAACGCATATAAAACCCGTTCGAACGGCACCTCCTTCGAAGCCGCCAGACTATCCATCAAATTGCGGGCGCTCTTCTCGGCCCACCGCTCCAACGAGAGCAGATCCGGAATAGTGAGCGTATACAAATCGGCCGCATTCGCAACCAGACCGGCCTCATACAAATCCTCGACCGTTTCCGGCCCTATATTGATATTCATCGCCCGACGCGTTACAAAATGTTCGATGCGCCCTTTGATCTGCGGCGCACACCCCGATTCATTCGGGCAATAATGAGCCGCTTCCCCTTCCGGACGCACCAAAGGCGTGCCGCACTCCGGACAAGTCCGGATAAACTGCACCTTATCCCCCATCAAGATCGGACGCGCTTCCACATCCACCCCGACGATTTTGGGAATAATCTCTCCCCCCTTCTCCACAAACACCCGGTCGCCCAGATGCAAATCGAGTCCTTCGATAATATCCGCATTATGCAGCGAAGCCCGCTTCACCACCGTTCCGGCCAGCAAAACCGGCTCCAGATTCGCTACCGGCGTTACGGTACCGGTACGACCCACCTGGAAAGAAACAAAATTCAACCGGGTAACCGCTCGTTCGGCCTGAAACTTATAGGCGATAGCCCACCGCGGACTTTTCGCCGTAAACCCCAAATGCCGCTGCTGGTTGAGCGCATTCACTTTCAAGACAATCCCGTCGGTAGCTACCGGCAGGTTCTTCCGCTCCACATCCCAGTAGGCGATATAGTCGAAAATATCCTCCAAACTATGACATTTACGAATCACATCCGGAATTTTAAAACCCCAGCTACGCGCCGCCTCCAGATTTTCGTAATGCCCCGTCGCCGGCAAATTTTCCCCCAGCATATAATAAAAATAAGCATCCAGCTTGCGCGAAGCCACAATCGCGGGATTTTGCTGTTTGAGCGTACCCGACGCCGCATTCCGCGGATTGGCGAAAAGCGGTTCCTCCTGCTGCTCGCGCTCCTTGTTCAAGCGGTCGAATTCGGCCCAGGGCAAAAGAATCTCCCCCCGGATCTCGAACTTTTCAGGGTATCCTTCCCCCCGCAACTTTAAGGGAACCGAACGAATCGTGCGCACGTTGGCCGTAACATCGTCGCCGCGGGTACCATCGCCCCGCGTCACCGCCCGCGTAAGCCGTCCGTTTTCATAAACCAACGAGATAGACGTACCGTCGTACTTCAATTCGGCCACAATTTCAAACGGCTCGCCAAGCGCCTTGGCCGTCCGTTCGTAAAACTCACGCACTTCATCAGCCGAATAGGTATTTCCAAGCGACAACATCGGATACGCATGCACCACCTGTTCGAATTCTTTCGACAAATCGCTCCCCACCCGCTGCGTAGGCGAATGCGGATCGGCAAACTGCGGATACACCGTTTCCAGCACCTGCAATTGCTTCATCATCTCATCGAACGCCCTATCGGAAACGGTCGGAGCGGAAAGCACATAATAAGCATAATTATGCTGCTCCAATTCTTCCCGGAGTTGTTTTATTTTCGCTTCTATCTCGTGCTCATTCATACGTGTTATAACAACCGGATTAATAAACAAGTTTTACATTATCCACCCAAAAAGTCGTGCCCAACGTACCGATATAAGCGCCCCCGTGGCTCGATACAAACTGCAAAACCATATGCGTAGGCGCCTCGTCGGGTTCGGCCCAGCCTATCTCCTTAATCGGTACGCTCTTTCCCTCGCTGTTCACCGAATACCGCTCTTCCACCTGGATGCGCATATACGGCCTATATTCCGGCCGGGAAGTAATATCGCCGTAAAGAATCGGATAGGTAGCCCCGTTTACCCAGTCGGGCGTAGAATCGGTATACCGCTGCACCATCGTCCCCACCCGTTTGGCATAGAGATTTCCTTCTTTATCCTCCCAGCGTTTTTGCAACAAAAGGATAACAGCAATCGAGTCGGCTCCCTCTACCCGGCTTTTCCGGCTAAAACCGGTACTGCGAATACGATCTTTCCCCGGAAAAGCCTTTGTTTTATAATCGTACCGCAACGCTTTAGGCCTCTTTGTAAACGGCACCCCGTTCTGCAACATACTCTGCGGGTTCTTCGTACCCTTGATCGGTTCG
>DBFJSK010000277.1:0-3526 GCA_048403675.1 Tannerellaceae bacterium
CTGCTGGGCAAGGACTTCGAAAACCCCTGGGGCAAGAAAACCCCGAAGGGAGAAATCAAAAAGATGTCGCAACTGCTCGACTCGGCCGTATTCCCCGGCATCCAGGGCGGCCCGCTCGAACACGTCATTGCCGCCAAGGCCGTCGCTTTCGGCGAAGCGCTCGAACCCGAATACAAAACCTACCAGAGCCAGGTAAAAGCCAATGCAGCCGCCATGGCCCAGGCTTTCATCGACAAAGGATACAAAATCATCTCGGGCGGTACCGACAACCACAGCATGCTGATCGATTTGCGTACCAAATTCCCCGACCTAAGCGGTAAAGTAGCCGAAAAAGCCCTGGTAGCCGCCGACATCACCGTCAATAAAAACATGGTACCGTTCGACAGCCGTTCGGCCTTCCAGACCTCAGGTATCCGCGTCGGCACGCCGGCCATCACCACCCGCGGCGCCAAAGAAGCGCTGATGGGCGAGATCGTGGAGATGATCGACACCGTGCTGGCCGATCCCACCGGCGAGGCCACCATCGCCTCCGTACGCGACAAGGTGAACGCCACGATGAAGGACTACCCCATCTTCGCTTGGTAAAAGCCGAAGACGGACAACGACCTACAGACAACCGCCCCCTCCCCCCGCCGCACAACCGGCCCCGGGGCGCCGGCGGGTTGTCTGTTTTTATCCGCCGAAAAATACAATCTTTAATTACAATTACACACCTAAAACACATGAAGAAGCTCTTTGCAACCATTTGTGCCACCGTGGCACTCGGCCTCTTAGCCTCGTGCAGCGAAGCGCCGGTGAAACAGATGCCCTACAACCAAGGCATCAACATCATCCCCGCCCCGCTCAGCCTCGTTAAGAACGAAGGCAGCTATAAGCTGAACAAAAACACCCCCTTGTACGCCTCCACCCCGGAAGCGAAAACCGTGGCGGAATTTTTCGCCGCCAAAATAAACACCGCCACCGGCTACCAGGTGAGCGTAAGCGACCAGGAAAAAGCCGGCGGCATCGCCCTTTTGATCGATCCGGCGCTCGACGTCAACGACGAAGGCTACACCCTCGACGTCAGCCCCGACGGGGTAACGGTAAAAGCCAAAACCCCCCAGGGCCTATTCTACGGCATGCAATCGTTCATGCAACTGCTGCCGGCCGAGATTGAAAGCCCCAAGGCCGTAAGCGGCATTGCCTGGACAGCCCCGGCCGTCGCCATCAAAGACGAACCGCGTTTCAGCTATCGCGGCTTTATGCTCGATCCGTGCCGCCACTTCATTCCGGTGGAAAACGTAAAGAAACAACTCGACGTTATGTCGCTCTTTAAGGTCAACCGCATGCACTGGCACCTGACCGACGACCAAGGCTGGCGCATCGAAATCAAGAAATACCCGCTCCTGACCGAGATCGGCTCCAAACGCATCGACGGCGAAGGCACCGAATACGGCGGATTCTATACGCAGGAAGAAATCAAGGACATCGTGAAATACGCAGCCGACCGCTTCATCACGATCGTACCCGAAATCGAACTGCCGGGCCACGAACTGGCCGCCATTTCGGCTTATCCCTATCTCTCCTGCCAAGGCGATTCCATCACCCCGCGCATCATCTGGGGCGTGGAAGACATCGTAATGTGCGCCGGCAAAGAAGAACCCTTCCAATTCATGGAAGACGTATTCAATGAAGTGGTGGAACTCTTCCCCAGCGAATACGTGCACATCGGCGGCGACGAATGCCCGAAAATCAGTTGGAAAAACTGTGCGCTCTGCCAGAAACGCATCCGCGAAGAAGGCTTGAAAGGCGACGCCCACCATACGGCCGAAGAAAAACTCCAGAGTTACTTCGTACAACGCATGGAGAAAGTACTGGCCAAACACGGCAAAAAGATCATCGGCTGGGACGAAATTCTGGAAGGCGGTCTGGCTCCGACGGCGGCTGTGATGTCGTGGCGAGGTGAAGAAGGAGGCATCGCTGCGGCCAGCACCGGCCATGAAGCCATTATGACGCCGGGTTCGGGAGGCATGTATATCGACCAGTATCAGGGCGATCCGAAGATCGAACCGGTAACAATCGGCGGATATGATCCGTTGGAAAAGGTATATGCTTACAACCCCACACCCGATACGCTGGTGAAGATCGGCATGGACAAATACATCAAAGGGGTGCAGGTGAACCTGTGGTCGGAATATATGTATAATACCGATCTGATGGAATACCGGATGTATCCGCGCGCCCTGGCCCTGGCGGAAATTGCCTGGACGCCGCTGGATAGAAAAGATTACAAGGATTTCGAACGTCGCATCGATAACGCATCGGTACGTCTGGACGGTCATGGCATCAATTACCATATCCCGCAGCCCGAACAGCCCAACGGTTCTACCAACTTCGTAGCTTTCACCGACAAGGCTTCGCTGGCATTCAAGACTGTGCGCCCCATCAAGGTAGTGTATACGCTCGACGGCACCGAACCGACGCCGGAATCGACCGTTTACGAAACGCCGATCGAATTCACGGAATCGGGCATTTTGAAAATCCGCTCGGTATTGCCTTCCGGCAAGATGAGCCGGATCCGAGTCATCACGGTGGAAAAACAGGCGTACGCTCCGGCTAAGGAGGTGGCGAAGACCGCCCCGGGCTTGAAAATGGACGTTACGTACGGTTATTTCCTCGAAACGGCTCAACTGACGGATGCCAAGGAATGGAAGTCGTCGACGATCAAAGACCTGAGCGAATTGACGCGTGTGGAAAAAACCGACGAATCGATGCGCGGCGTCAAACAATATGCGGCTATCGCGACCGGTTATGTGAATATTCCGGAAGACGGCGTATATTATATTTCTTCGGATAATGAAGAAGTATGGATCGACGGCAAGTTGCTTATCAACAATGCAGGCGAGGTAAAACGCTTCTCGCGCCACGATACGTCGGTAGCTTTGGGCAAGGGATTGCACGAGATCAAAGTGGTCTTCCTGGGCCATATTATCGGCGGCTGGCCTTCCAACTGGAACAACGGCGGCGTTTCGCTGCGTAAAGCCGATGCCGAAAAATTCACTCCGATCACGGCGGATATGCTGTCGCACTAAATCCCGTTCGGCTACGAGCCGGCACGGCATGAAAACCGATCTTTCAGGGCGGCTCTCTTTTTTCAAGGAAAAGGGAGCCGCCCTTCTTTCGTATATAAACAAAACGTTCCTTTGAACCCGAGTTTTTCGCTGCTACTTCAGGTTCTTTTCGCTCCGTTGAAACGCTTTTGCCGGTTCCGGGTGTAGAACTGGCTTCCGAACCCAAAGCAAAAGCCCCCTTATTCCTTGGAAAAAGGCGCCTCAAAAAAAAGAAAAAATATACAAGAACTATATCCCTGAAAGGCGCTTCCGGCAACCCGGCACATTCATCTGATATTCAAGCTGTTGCAAAAACAAAAAAAACGCCTCGGCAAGAAAACCCGATCGCATAAGCATAAAATAAAAATTTCATAAGCATGAAATCCGAATTCCATAAGCATCGAATTTAAAATGGATGCTTATGCTTTTTTCATTCA
>DBFJSK010000278.1:0-2785 GCA_048403675.1 Tannerellaceae bacterium
TCATCCTGTTCCAACTCTTCCAACTCCTTTACCCCCCGGGCTATTTCATCGGCCGATTTCTTATCGATATACCGGTAACTATAATATACGGCCACCGCCGCGAACACGATCGCCCCCACATCCACCAACAATTGGTACACGCTCCGGTAATGATGATGCAGGAAAAAAACAATCAGAAAGAAAATCGACCCGTAGATCGGCCCTCCCCACAACTCCATCCGTTGTCTTTTTCTAAGTTGCAGTACCCAATTCCTCAACTCCACCAATGTACCTTTTTCTAGGTTGAAACGGCTCAAAAAACGAGCGCTTACCAGCGTATACACTATCACTAGCCATAAAGCCCCGATACCGATCCAGAACACCTCCGGCCGGATCTGTATCGAATTTCGGCCGATAAGTAGCGCCACCAGGATCGCTATCAACAAACACAACCCGGCCCCGTTCGATACCACCAGCCGCGTATACGCGGATACTGTCCGTCGCGTAATCATTTCCCGTATCATACGCTTATTCACGATCTCCTGTTTTTGCAACCGGTCGCTCAAAAGCTGCCAGCTTGCTTTCATTTCATTCAAATCCTTCGTTTTACCTTTTTTATTCGTTCGACATTCTTTTCAGTTTCTCTTTGATCCGGTTCAGTTTCACCCCCACGTTCCCTTTCGGAACCCCCGTGATCTCGGCCATTTCCTGGTAACTTTTTTCCTCCAGCCACAACAAAATCAAGGCTCGTTCCAAAGGCCCCAGCCGGTTAATCAACCGGTAAAGTTCTTCCAACAACATGGTCTGATTCGTTTCATCGCCGGCCGGTTCCATATCGATCGTGATCGGCACCGTAGCCGGGTTACCTTTCGAGCGGCGGATAAACGTGATACACGTATTTAAGGCAATGCGATAGGTAGACGTCTTGCCATCGCCCCGGAAACGAGGATAGGCTTTCCATAAATTGATAACGATTTCCTGATATAAATCGCCCACATATTCCCGATTGTCGGCGTAGACAGAGCAAACCTTATAGATTACCCGCTGCTACTGCTCGATCAGGGCTATAAAAGCTTTTTCCAATGCGTCTTTGTCCATTTTTACTTTTTTATCTTATCAGTCGTTCGAAGAAGGCGTTTCTTACAGGGCGCCTTCGTAAAAATAGTTTTTTCTTTCCTATCCGAAAGAAACAGCTTAAAAAGACGGCTCATACACTTGATAACCCCCGGTTTTTTATAAAACGAAATTTTTTTGCCCCACAAGAGCCTCCCCTTTTTCTGTTTTTTTGTATTTTTGTCCTCCGAACGGGGGCATACAGTCTCCACCGATCAATGGAAAATCAACAGAAAAAAAACCTTTTTAGCACCTTCACAGAAGAAGTTCTTACCAAATTGTCCCTTTTCCACCAATGGGGCAGAGAAAATTCCGATTAGGTAAATCCATTACTTACTCTTCTTATCCCGTTTATCCTAATTTAAATTCATAAATCGCAACTTATGAGCAAATTTCCTTTGTTCATAATGGCGCTTTGGGCGTCATTATGTCCCCCGGGTATGTATGCCCGGGAAACGACCCGGCGTGTGCTGACCATCGAAGAGATGTTTACGCTGGCCGACCAAAACAGTAAGTCACTCAAACCTTCGGCCACCGGCGTAGAAGAAGCGCGCGAAGGCGTGAAAGTAGCTAAAAACGCCCGTTTACCGGAAATCGACGCCACCCTTTCCTTCAGTTATTTGGGCGACGGGCGCATGACCGACCGTGATTTCTCCAACGGTTTCAAAGCCCCGATGCCCCATTTGGGGAATAACTTCGCCGTCGAAGCCACCCAGACCGTCTATGCCGGAGGCGCTATCTCAAGCAGTATCGCCCTCTCGCAATTGCAGGAAGAACAGGCCACGCTGGCGCTGGAATCGAATCGCGACCGGGTGCGTTTCCTTTTGGTAGGTTATTATCTGGAGCTTTTTCAGATGCAAAACCGCCTTCGCGTATACGAAAAAAATATCGAACTCACCCGCCAGGTATTGAAAGATATAGAGGCTAAAAGCGGGGAAGGAATCGTGCTGAAAAACGACATTACCCGTTATGAATTGCTGCTGTCGAACCTCAACCTGACCCGTACGCAGATCGTGAACAGCATCGCCATCTTGAACCATAACCTTACCACCACGCTGGGATTGCCTTCCGACACGGAGGTGGTGCCCGATACCGCTTTGCTTCAGGAAGTCTTGCCGGTGGAAGATAGCGAAACTTGGCGAGAGGCCGCTTACCGCCTCTCGCCCGCACTGCGTCAGCAAGCCTTATCGGTAGCAATGAGCCGATACGAAGATAAGATCGTAAAGTCCGAACGGCTCCCGAAGGTAGCCCTTTTTGCCGGCAACCGGTTTGACGGGCCGATTATTATCGAAGTGCCCCCCCTCAATAAGAACTTTAATTATTGGTACGTAGGGATAGGAGTGAAGTATAATTTCGCCGCCTTGTATAAAACCCCGAAAGCGGTGCGCCGGAGCCGGTTTGCCATGCGCCGGGCGGCCGAGCAATACGAGGACGCCCGCGAACAGACCCAATTGGCGGTGAAAGCCGATCATATACGTTACCTCGAATCGTATGTGGAGCTGGAGACGCAACAAAAAAGCGTAGAGCTGGCCGACCAGAATTACGGCGTGGTAAGCAACCGGTATAAAAACGATATGGCGCTGATTACCGACATGCTCGATGCAAGCAATGCCAAGCTGGCTGCCGAATTGCAACTGGTCAATGCGCAGATCGGGGTGATTTTCAATTATTATAAACTGCTTTATATTTCAGG
>DBFJSK010000279.1:0-5472 GCA_048403675.1 Tannerellaceae bacterium
AAAAGATAGCCGGCTCAAAGGAACGTCCGTTAAAAAGAATAATCACATAAAAGAACAGCCAGACTGAAAGAACAGTCAAGTAAAAGAACAACCACGTAAAAGAAGAATCAGCCAAAAGAAGAATCAGGCCAAAAGAATACCCCATAAAAGAACAGCCACGCAAAAAGAACAACCAAGTAAAAAAAGACAATCCCATAAAACAGTTGCCAAACAAAAAACCCTTACGAAGTTATCCCTCACTTTTCGCCAACCCCGAAGAATTTCCTATCTTTGCCCGAAGCGAACCCCACATTCGCCCTTATCGTTATACCGAAAACAAGAAAAATATGGATAAAATAGTAGAAATAGCCCGGTTCACCTACCCCGCCGAAGCCCAGACCCTCATGGCGCTTCTTCGTTCGGAAGGCATCGAATGCTATTTACGAAACGAGTTCAGCAGTCAACTTATGGCCGGCTATATAGATGTAGGAGGCGCCCGGGTGGAAATACTCGAAAGCGACGTTCCCCGCGCCCTGCAAATCATGAAAGAAGGAGGATACGAATTGCCTGCGGAAGACAGCGACGAAACAGGAATCGAGCAAGTAGCCGGATGGACAAGCCGTATCCCTTTTCTTAAAAAGTACCCGCTCGAAAAACAAATCCTGCTGTTTTTCCTCCTGATTGCCGTCTTGCTGGCTTTATTCATTTGCCTGGGATCGTTTTTTTCCGCCTCTTAACCGCACACGGCCGTCAACCGCTCCCTGCGAAACCCTTCTCGGAACCTTCCGCAAAATCCCCTCTCTGAACATTCATTCGATTAAACAAAAAGTAAACAATGGCCCGTAGAAAAATAACAAACAGTCAAGTCGTCTGCCTCATCCTGTTATGGGGCATACTCTGCTACATGCTCCTCAGCTACAGCAAAACCATCAATTTCGACGTGATATTCGCCCTGGTAGCCTCCGCCATCATCGTATTCGTACCCCTATACAAAAACATCCGGCACCGCAAAGAATGACATTTAGTAGCGAATAAGCCATTAATATATCTAAATGACATTTTTTTCTCATTTTTTCTTTCAAATATTTGGAAGTATAAAATTTTCACTTACCTTTGCCACGTCGTAAAACAAACGGCGCAAACAAGCAATTTGGTATAACATAACAATAAAATCAGTCTTATGAAGGCAAGTGAAGTTTTAGACACCCTGAAAAGAAGATTCCCGAACGAACCCGAATACCACCAGGCCGTTTCGGAAGTATTAGGCACCATTGAAGATGCATACAACGAACACCCCGAATTCGAAAAAAGCAACCTGATCGAACGTCTTTGCATCCCCGACCGCATTTTTTCCTTCCGCGTAACGTGGACCGACGACAAAGGCCAGGTACAAACCAACATGGGTTACCGCATCCAGCACAACAACGCCATCGGCCCGTACAAAGGCGGTATTCGTTTCCATGCCTCCGTCAACCAGTCTATCCTGAAATTCCTTGCTTTCGAGCAAACCTTCAAAAACTCCCTCACCACGCTGCCCATGGGTGGCGGCAAAGGAGGTTCGGACTTCAGTCCGCGCGGTAAATCGAACGCCGAAATCATGCGCTTCTGCCAAGCCTTCGTACTGGAACTCTGGCGCCACATCGGCCCCGACACCGACGTACCGGCCGGCGACATCGGCGTAGGCGGTCGCGAAGTAGGCTATATGTACGGCATGTATAAAAAACTAGCCCGCGAAAACACCGGCACCTTCACCGGAAAAGGCATCGAATTCGGCGGCTCGCTGATCCGTCCTGAAGCCACAGGCTACGGAAACGTCTATTTCCTGCTCCAAATGCTGGCCACCCGCGGCATCGACATCAAAGACAAAGTAGTAGCCGTATCCGGTTCCGGCAACGTAGCCCAATACACGGTAGAAAAATTAATCAGTCTGGGCGCCAAGGTAGTCACTATGTCCGACTCCGACGGATACATCTATGATCCCGACGGCATCGACCGCGAAAAACTGGACTACATCATGGAACTGAAAAACCTCTACCGCGGGCGCATCCGCGAATACGCCGAACAATACGGTTGCAAATACGTAGCCGGCGGCCGCCCCTGGGGCGAAAAATGCGACATCGCCATGCCGAGCGCAACCCAGAACGAGCTGAACGGCGACGACGCCAAAGCCCTCCTGGCCAACGGCTGCTTCGCCGTATCCGAAGGCGCCAACATGCCCTCCACCCCGGAAGCTATCGACGCTTTCCTGGCCGCCAAGATCCTGTACGCACCGGGAAAAGCCGCCAATGCCGGAGGCGTTTCCGTATCGGGCCTGGAAATGACGCAGAACGCCATGAAACTGAGCTGGAGCAGCCAAGAAGTAGACGAAAAACTGAAAGGCATCATGAAATCGATCCACGAACAATGCGTAAAATACGGCAGTGAAGCCGACGGCTACGTCAACTACGTAAAAGGCGCCAATGTAGCCGGCTTCATGAAAGTAGCCAAAGCCATGATGGCCCAAGGCATCGTATAGAACGCCCCGACACTTCGAACCGGACACGAAGCTCGACGCCGGCTACCAGCCCCCCCGTAGAGTCCCTTTCCGGAAGAATAGGAATAATGAATCATGTAATAGAAAGACTTCGCGGTACCCCCTACCCGAAGTCTTTTTTATTTTCCCCCAGAAGCCACCTGTTATCTCCGGGAAAAACCTTACCTTAGGAGCGTAATTCAACCCACATGATCGCAGAAGAACTAAAAACACTCTACTTAAACTATACCGGAAGCCCGGCCGAGGAAATGACCGAACTCCCCTCTTCCGGCTCCAACCGCCGGTATTTCCGGCTCCGAGGTATCCAAACCCTGATCGGCGTGAGCGGTACCGCCCCCGAAGAAAACAAAGCCTTCCTTTACATGGCCGCCCATTTTCGGCAGAAAGGGCTGCCGGTACCCCAGGTATATGCCGCCTCGGACAACCAAGCCTTCTACTTACAAGAAGACCTGGGCGACACCCTTTTATTCGACGCCATCAAAAAAGGACGCAAAAGCAGCGTATTCGACGAACAGGAGCGCAACCTGCTCCATCAAACCATCACCCTGCTGCCCGCCATTCAGTTCGCCGGCGCCGACGGATTCGATTTCTCACGCTGTTATCCGCAGCCCGAATTCAACCAACGCTCGATCCTTTGGGATCTGAACTACTTCAAATACTGTTTCCTCAAAGCCACCGGCATGGAATTTCAGGAAGACCGCCTGGAAGACGATTTCCAGAAGATGAGCGACGTATTGCTCCGCAGCTCCTCGGCCACCTTCATGTACCGCGACTTCCAATCGCGCAACGTGATGGTAAAAGACGAAGCCCCCTGGCTGATCGATTTCCAGGGAGGACGCAAAGGCCCCATCTATTACGACGTAGCCTCCTTCCTTTGGCAAGCCAAGGCCAACTACCCCGACGACCTTCGCCACGAATTACTCCACGCCTACCTCCAAGCCCTTCGGAAATACAGACCGGTAGAAGAAACCTATTTCTTCAGCCAACTCCGGCACTTCGTGCTCTTCCGCACCCTGCAAGTGCTGGGCGCCTACGGCTTCCGAGGATATTTCGAGAAAAAGCCCCATTTTATCCAAAGCGTACCGTTTGCCATCCAGAACCTCAGGCAATTGCTGCGCAGCGATTTCCCCGAATACCCCTACCTCTGCAGCGTACTGCGCGACCTGACCGGTTTGAAACAATTCTCCGACGCCATACAAAAACGCACCCTGGAAGTAAAAATCGTGAGTTTCGCCTACAAGAAAGGCATACCCAACGATTCGAGCGGCAACGGCGGCGGTTTCGTATTCGATTGCCGGGCCATCAACAACCCGGGCAAATACGAGCGCTACAACCATTTCACCGGCCTGGACGAACCCGTCATCCGCTTCCTGGAAGACGACGGCGAAATCACCCGGTTTCTGGCACATGCTTACACCCTGGCAGACGCCTCCGTCCAACGCTACCTCGACCGCGGATTCACCAACCTGATGATCTGCTTCGGATGTACCGGGGGCCAACACCGTTCAGTTTACTCGGCCCAACACATGGCCGAACACCTGAACGCCAAATTCGGGGTCAAGGTACACCTTGTACACCGCGAACAAAATATAGAACAAATTTTTGATGCAACTTTATGAAAGCGATGATTTTTGCCGCCGGTCTGGGTTCACGGCTGAAACCGCTCACCGACGCCACGCCCAAAGCGCTGCTTCCCATTGCCGGCAAACCAATGCTGGAACATGTGATCCTGAAGCTCAAAGCCGCCGGTTTCGACGACCTTGTCATTAACATCCATCACCTGGGCAGCCAAATTCTCGATTTTCTGGCCTGCCGCAACAACTTCGGTCTTCAAATTCATATTTCCGACGAACGCGACTACCTGCTCGACACCGGCGGCGGCATCAAGAAAGCCGCCAGCTACCTACAGGGCAGCGAGCCTTTCCTGGTTCACAACGTAGATATTCTTTCGAACGTGGATGTACGGAAACTCTACGATACCCATGTAGAAACCAAAGCGTTGGCTACGCTGTTGGTGAGTAAGCGTAACACCTCTCGTTATCTGCTTTTCAACCATGAAGACAAGCTATGCGGATGGCGGAATCACGAAACGGGCGAAGTAAAATCTTATTATCCTTATTTCGATCCGGAACAACACAACGAATATGCTTTCGGAGGCATTCATGTGCTTTCTCCCGAAATATTCGACTGGATGGAAGAATGGACAGGCAAATTTTCCATTATCAATTTCTACCTTTCCATTTGCGCCAAAACAGCGATCCAGGCCTATCCGGCCGAAAACCTTCGCCTGCTGGATATAGGCAAACCCGATACGTTGCAAAAGGCGCAGGAGTGGATACATACGCTGGAATAAAAGAAGCCAAAATGCCAGGGATGCGCTGCCGGCAGAGCAGGCGGTTTGAAAGCGGTTTGCAGGTTAAGCCCGGAAGCGATCCCTCTACAAACAACCTTCGAAAAGAAACAGGCCGGGGAAGTATCCCAAAAGAAATACATCCGTACCGGCCCTAGGAAAGACGACTTAGGCCTAGCGACACAGCCGGCTTTGTCTGAAAAAAAGTTTGAAAAGATGCCTCCGAAAAAGAATTTTTCCACCTTTTACTTTATTGTATAATTTAAAAGTAGAAAAAATGGCATCGGCATCCGATTTACATTTCATGCTTATAAAATCGGAATCGGATACCGATGCAATTTGGATTACATTGCAATGAAATTTCTTTCGGATGCTTATGAAATGTCAATTCCTTAGGCATGCGCCGAAAGTAGGCTGGTGAAATGTACAATAGTAGGCGTTGCTAAATTGTCGCCCAGACGCAATTCGAGGGCCGTTAAACGTAGATTCCGGCTTTTCTTTTTAGGGCTGCCAGGTTATTTCCAGGCAGGCTACAACCTGCCCGGAAAAGTTCTTTGTAGGTTATCCTTTTTCTATTTTTACTGAAATAAACGCAGATCTTCGGGCGCAT
>DBFJSK010000280.1:0-1606 GCA_048403675.1 Tannerellaceae bacterium
TTGATCCATATTTTTTCAAGCGTCTTTTGCTGAGCAGCCGGTTTGGTCCAGATTTCACGGTTACTGATTTCAAACAGCAAGATACCGTCGCGATATTCTTGCATCAAATGGGTGTATTCGGGATGTTTCGTTTCCAGATTTTTCTTTTCCATCGCCAAGGCAATATCCCGGATGAAAAGTTGATAGACTTCCTGCATGAAATCGCCTGCATAGGTTTTGGTTGAAAACGGACACCGCTGTAGATAATAGGCAAATTCATCCTGAGGAAAATCCATATCACCCATATGTGCCAGCGTTTTTTTCATATTTTTCGCCTTTTCATAAAAATGCGGATCGCTCGGAAAACAATCATTGCACAGCGCTAAAAGTTCGGCATAAGCTTCGGGGTAAAAAACATACCCGTATTCCTTTTTCATCCGTTCGTCGTAAGACTTATAAAGCTCAAAATTCCGTTCTCCCTGGCTCATTTGTTTCATCAGCACCCGTTTTTCTTCTTCAAAAGAAGGCCGGCCTTTGCGTTCGATCAATCGGATAATATGATATCCGAACCGGGTTTCTACCAGTTCCGACACCTGACCCGGCGTTTGCAAGGCGAAAGCCGCCTCTTCAAAAGTTTGCACCATCTGCCCGAGTCCGAAAGGCGGCAGTTGCCCTCCATGCGGAGCGGTGGCCCGGTCGGTAGAATAGGTTTGGGCCAAGTGAGCGAAATCTTCGCCAGCCTGCACTTTACGGTATACTTCCCGGGCGCGGGCCAACGTTTCTTCTTTCGTCTCCTTGTTTACGGAATCTTTCGGGAAACCGATCAAGATATGCGAAACCACGATCTTCCCCGGATTGGGGCGCCGGGCATGGATCTTGATCAGATGATATCCTAACGTCGTTCTCACCGGGAGCGAGGTAAGCCCCACCGGTAACGCATAGGCGGCATTTTCGAAGGCGACCACACTTTGCATCGGCATCAAGCAGCGTACGTGTTCATAAACAACGGACGCCTTTTCGCCCGCCGGAAATTCCACGCCTATGCTGTCTAAATCTTCGCCGGATTCAATACGGGCGTAGAGCTGCATGGCTTTCTGGTAAACGGGAAGCGTATCCTGGAGGAAGGTCTGTTCCGGAAGGCGCAACAGAATATGACTGAGTTCCACCACCTCGTTTCCCCGATCGTATACGGCGCGGGCTGCAGCTTCTTCGGCCGGTTTATCGGAAAGGTAACTCGACATTAATTGGGCGCGGTATCCTTCAAGTTCTTTTTGGAAGGCCGGGGTCTTATCCAAACCGAGCGATTCGGCTTCAGTTACCTTCAATTTAAAATTTTTAAACAACTCGACGTACTCCTTTACAGCTTTCCGGCTGGACAAATCGACCTCTCCGTTCTTCCTGGCGATGAAGATAAATTCGGAAAGCGGTATGTTTTTACCGCCCACCGACATGGCGACCGTATCGGGAAGATTCTCTGAGTAAGCTGTAAAACAAGTAAATAAGAGTAAAAATACCACTAATTTTTTCATTAGAAATGCGTTTATCATACCATGAATGTACATTACAAAAATAACATTAATCTAACGGAGAAACAGGCGAAAAAGTATGCTATCCTTTTAAATTAGTG
>DBFJSK010000281.1:0-1802 GCA_048403675.1 Tannerellaceae bacterium
GGCAGATAGCCTTCGTAGGTATAAATGTTCAACATCGATTGTATCAAACGAACTTGCAGGGAAGGGGCGATGATCGTCAGCAACGGAGAGGTAGTACGGTATGTATCCCACACCGCATAATAATCATCATAATAGGGCATAGCCGATTTCCATTTGGGGTTCTCATCTGTTTTATCCACAGGCATCATCAACGAGTGGTACAAAGCTGTATAGAACATCTTCCTGTATGTTTCGTTTTTTGTTTCGATCTGTATGGATTTTAACCGGCGGTTCCAGGTATTTTTATTGTCGGCAATCACCTGTTCTATATCCCATCCGGGCAATTCGTCATATAGGTTTTCTTTGGCTTTGGCCTGGCTTACATACGAAAGGCCGACTTTCACCTTCAGAACAGGGGAAGCGCTGGTCGCAAAAGAGAACCAGGCTCCCATAGGAAGGCCGTGGTCTGCCACTTCTTTTCGCGAGGGGAAAACCGTATCGTTTTCCCAAACGCCATAGTTTTCAGCCGGTGAATCCATGCAAGCGTAAAAATAGACCGTGTAAGCTCCACCCCGGTTCCAACCGTTTCTAACGCGGGTATATCCCTGTATTTCTGTGGGGGAAAGAATCTGTATCTCCGATCCTACCAATTGCTGGTTTTCTTCTCCAGCGGCTCCATCTTCTCCAGTTTTTCCGGCTTTTCCGGCTTTTCCGGCAGTTAAAAAATGGCCGGTATCAAACAGAATTCCTCTTTGTACCCCACGTGGGAAAATATATTCATGAAAACCGGCTTTAGAAGACGCCGAATGAGTCGCTTTTATCTGGTACCGGTTCAAATTTACCCGCAAACATCCCACCTCTGCCGACAAATCGGAAAAATCGGAGGCGTGATTTCCCCATTCAAACTCGCCGGTAAAGGGCTGCACTAAAATGTTTCCATATTTAGCTCCGCCCCCGGTTCCACTGGTGTGCGTATGACTGAATCCTTCGATCAACCGGCTTTGGGCATCCCAACCTGCATTCGGATTATTATCACAATCGGGGCCTAATTTAACCAGGCCGTTGGGTAGCGTAACACCGGGAAAGACGTTGCCCCCCCAATCGGTTCCGATTAACGGATCGATCGAGGAAATTACCTCTTCCGTTTTCTCTGATTGCGCTTGCAAGGAAATCCAGAGGAAGGCCAGAAAAATTATATAACTTATTCTCATTTTTATGATATTTTTCGTGTTTCTATAAAGTAGAAACCTAATAGTATGCTAGCCCTAGCCGGTATCCCCTTTTTTAACACCTGACTTCTTTATTTTAGCGGATGTGCTTTTACGCCTTCGAAAGTCATTTTTACGGGATTGATAAATCCATTCTCATCGAAACTCATTTCGTCCTGGCAAATGGCTTTGCTAAAGGGGGCGGTTTCCCCCAAAGGCCGACGATGGTAAACTATATAATAAGCATCTTCTACCTGGATAACCAATGATGGCCGGGGCCGGTGGCTACTTCCGGGTCTTGTTCCAAGATGGTGCCGATACGTTCGAAGGGCCCGAAAGGAGAATCTGCTATCGCATAAGCAAACCGATAGCAGGGGCCCGTCCATCCTCCGTACTACATAAAACAAACCGTCGTCATCTTTAAAAACGAATTAAAAACGGAACTGGACACCTGCCAATAATTGAATAGTGGAGGGGTAATACCCCCGCTCGGCCGTAGCGCCGGGCGTGAGGCCGTTGATGGGGTAACTCTGAGGATCGACACCTGTGAATTTGGTGAAGGTGGCCAGGTTCTTTCCCGTAATGTACAACCGCAGCGTATCGATCCATTTACCG
>DBFJSK010000282.1:0-4025 GCA_048403675.1 Tannerellaceae bacterium
ATTTAAATTGTTAAATTGTTTTCTATTTCAGTTTACTTAACCACTGTTTTCACAGCGTCTTCGCCTTCTATAGCTACTACTACGATACCGGCCGGTACGCCTACGGTAGCATTGTCGGAAGTCAGAACGGTTTCTGCCAACGGCTGACCCAGGATATTCGTTACCTTAACAGACTTACCAGCAGCGTTCTTCACGATAACTGCACCTGCAATTGTCTGAATAGATACTTCACTCGTAGACAGGCTTTCGTTTTCTGTCGGAGTTTCCGAAGTTTTTTCTACGTTGAAGATTTCCGATTCGTTAGCTGCATCATCAAAAGCATCGTAAGATACGACGGGAACACCGTTCTGGATCTTAACCCAACCACCCTTCATCGGAGCGATGGACGGTTGATTTTGCGTTGCGGCTGATTCGATCAAGAAATTATCGGAACCTTCTTCCAACAGACGGAAGGAGAATACAACATTTTTGTGCAAATTATTATCCAAACGAATCTTATTCGGCAGTTTGCTGAAGTCCACAGGATCCGCCCATGCAGCCGTATCACCCTTCAAAATGTACAGAGTATCCGCTTTATGGATAGCTTCTACGAAAGCCAGACGTACCTGGTTATTCCAGATGTAATTTTCACCAATTTTATTTTTTCCTTCTGTGCGAATTTCACCGTCATAACCGCCCACCTTGGCAGAATCGACTGCATTAATCAGATAACGAGCACGGACATAATCGGATGTACCCGGAGTGGCATGCGAGCAAGTCCATTCGTTCAAAGCGTTACCGTCTTTGTCGAAGCCGTGGTTGTGGTCTAATGGACAAGGTTCGGCTTTCTTACCCTTAATGATTCTTACATCCACACCCAGCAGATACTGCGGTTTGATATAACCCGTACCACGGTTTACATAAGCCGTATCCACATAGATGGCACGTTTGGCATCCGGGAACTGAATATTGTTGTTTACACCTAAGAAATTGATTTCCTTGCCTTCAGAATATGTGCTATGCGCATCTTCGAACAACATGTCGGCCGGGTTATTTACACGGAAGAATTTCAGGGTGTCGGGATCGTCGTTAGCAACAACGCCTTCTTTTTCCGTATTGAAGCGTCTGTAAAGCGGAGATTCGTCAACTTCTACAGAGAAAGCGGAAGTACGAGATTCGGTCATAATCTGATTCTTCAACCACAGGTTGTTATCATCCGTACCGGCCTTTTTGTTAGGCGTTTCTAAATTGACAAAGGCATAGAATAACGTTTCCTTTTCGTCAATCGCTTTTTCGTTATTAGTTTTTATGTAGAAGACACTCGGATTGATTACTTTTCCATTATGTGCTTTTCCATCAAAGT
This sequence comes from Tannerellaceae bacterium, assembly GCA_048403675.1. Classification (GTDB taxonomy): domain Bacteria; phylum Bacteroidota; class Bacteroidia; order Bacteroidales; family Tannerellaceae; genus Parabacteroides. Next base: position 1,343 of record DBFJSK010000282.1, read on the forward strand.
AGTCAGAAATAGCAAAGCGACCTTCAGCGTCTACCGCTACGTTTTCAGCCTTCGCACCGAAGATCAATTTGGCATTCCGAATCTTCAACGTATAGGATTGACGATACAAATCTTTCAGTCCGGCAACTTTGTCGGATTTGTAACCGTATTTAGCCAATTTGTCTTTTACTTGCAAGGCAAAAGGAGATTTACCACCTACATACAGGATAGAATCGTTCACTTCGCTGTTTACACCTACATAATAATCGTCGGAAAATTCGTGCAGATAGCGGAATTTGTAGCGAGTAATCTGCAAATCTTCTTCATTCAGGTATTTGTAACCCAGCAAGCTATCAGCTTTCACTTCGGCCGTAGCAGCGATGAAACCACCCGGATTAACACCTTTGGCAACGCCTTTTTCATCATCCAGTACCACAGCCGTATTCTTATCCAATTGAACGTTGTCAAACACTTTTACGCTATTACCAAATTCACGGTTGGTGATCTTAATGGGAGAAATATCCGACTTACTGTTCTGTTCAACTACCCACTGGAAAGAAGGCATTGTCCAAACATTCACATTCTTTTCCAAAGTAATCCATTGTGCTTTCTGGTCATGTAAAGGAACAGCGAGGTATTTCCCGTCTGCACTTTTGATCACATACAAATCACTCGGAACCGTCGTTTTGGTAGTGGCTACAGGTTTACAAGTAGCAAAGCCCAATTTGATGTCAGAAGAACCTTCACCGATAGTCAATACGCAAGTTTTACCTAAATCCTGCATCAATACCCGAAGATCATCTTTATCTGTAGCAAACTTTTTACGATCGGTAGCATCCGATTCAATCCATTTCTTTGCGTCATCCGATTTCTCGGTAATAGCACTATTCACCCAAATAGCCATACTATCCTTTGCCGGGAAATATTTAAATTGGAAAGCATAGTTGCGACCATTCAATCCTGCCGGATCCGTTTTTACGGATTGTTCATAAACATAGGCAGAAGTAGTATCGGTAATCTGCACGAACTTCACGCCTGTGGTATTGCTGTAAGCTGTATCCACACGCAGGTATTTGCCAGTTTTCTTGTTAATTAACGTAACAAACATACCGTTACCTTCGTCATTCAAGGTATCGCTAACTGCCGTCAGTTCATTAGCAAATACATTCGGATCGGCAACTTTGCCAAAAGTAAGTTGGAAAGAAGTGCCTTTTTCTTCCGAACCCAGCATTTTATTCAGGGCATCCTTCGTCAAAACTAATTCGGTCGGACTTTCCAAAGAAAAAAGAAACTCGTCGCTCGTTAATTTGGTGGTAACCTGGTCAGCTCCTAATTTCACGGCTTTTATGGCATTACCGTCTACTTTTAAGGCGATAACCGAATCGGCCTTGAAATACGAGAATAAAGGTTTTTTCTCTTCCACACCGTTGGCATATGTGCTAGAGAACGCCCAACCTGCGATATCGCCGCCCACGCTTAAGGCAGCAGACAAGCCATTTTTATCCAAGTTCTCCTGACCTAACAAAGCCTGATTCAAATCCAAATCCAAAACGAAACCGTGCATTCTGTTAGTGAAGTCGAATTTCGGAGTTTGACCTTGCACATACCTGTCAATATTGACACACCAAAGAGAATTTGAGTATGAAGCGATTGCAGGTGTCGCTACAGAGAGAAGCCCGTTTTTATCTACCATAAGGTACTTTTTAGTGCCCCCTTGTTCATTGACAATCTGGTACAGACCGTCGTTCGCACCTTCCTTCAACTTAATGTCCTTATTAACTGTCGCTGCCGAAGCAGTCGAAGCCATCAACACTAAGCCTGCTAATAAAGTAGTAAACTTTTTGTTCATAATGAAAAAAATTAGTATTAATAAATATGTTGAATTATAGTAACTTTCGTTCTCCCCCTTTTTCGAGCCAAGCGTACGGATGGCGAGAAAAAAGGTTCGTTTAAATTCGTCATTTATTGAGGCTGTTTTCTGGGGTTCGTTATCGAAAGAGGCTGTTTTGTAAAACCTAAGCTATCCTGTTGATAAAAAAGAAGATAATACGGGTAAAAAAAGAGAGAAAAGAATTGCAGGTATTAAAGAAAGGCGTACCTTTGCCATGACGAATTTAAACGAACGTTTTTTCTAGTCATCTCGACCTTTCCTAACTGGATTACAAATCGCTAGTCCACAACAAGTTAAAACATACAACAATAAAATAGAAAAAAGGTGTAAGCATTCTTCAGGAGTGTTTAAAAGACTGTATTTCTCGCACCTTCCTCCGCCGCCCTCCCTAATATCCCAGGATTTGCACGATTCAACTCCTGCACTCTTTCTTTACCCGGGAATGTCGCCCGACAGCAAGTCGGGAAATACACCTTTATAAGAAGAAAAGATCTCTAAGCAGTTTCCGTAATCCCTATAAACAAAAAAAGAGAACCGGCTCTTTTAAGCCCATTCCCTCTCTTTATCTTCCAACTTTCCTGCCTATGCTTTTCCTATTACTCTAGTCCTTTCTAACTTTAGCCCTCCTCTAGGACTATAAACGAAAAAAGGAGTCAGTCCTTTCAGACTAACTCCTTTTCTACTTACTAAAAATGGCGGCTACCTACTCTCCCACTGTTACGCAGTACCATCAGCGTGACGAGGCTTAACTTCTCTGTTCGGGATGGGAAGAGGTGGATCCCTCGTGCTATAACCACCTTAATATCTTTTAAG
>DBFJSK010000283.1:0-6304 GCA_048403675.1 Tannerellaceae bacterium
GTACTGAATAAGCAGCGTTTCCCGGGGAACGCCGAGACGGGATCGGTCGGTGCGCGCGTGGGGGAGCGGTGTTGCTTTCGGATAAAAGGCTTTTTCGGATATAGGCTTCCTTTTGCGTATACGCTTCTTTCGAATCATCGCTTTTTTCAACCCAACGTATCTCTGAGATCCCTGTTTTTGCAGCTTAACTTTTCTTTCCGATCCCCATTCTTTTCCGATCCCTGTTCCTTTGGAAGAGGCCTTCCTGCCGGCTCACCGTTTTTGGCCGGTTCACCGTTTCCTTCGGAGAAGTCTTGCCTTCCGATCGCCGCCGTCTCCCTTACGGGAGAAGCCTTTCCCCCTTTGGCCGGCTCACCGCCTTTTCCCGGCTCACCGCCTTTTCCCGGTTCACCGCCTCTTTCCGCCTCCCCGTTCCCTTCGGAGAAGTCTTGCCTTCCGATCGCCGCCGTCCCCCTTACGGGAGAAGCCTTTCCCCCTTTGGCCCACCGTTTTTCCCAGGTCATCGTTTCAGGGGCGTCCGGCCGGCGCCTGCGCTCGTGGCCTCTGGCGCCTGCATACCCCTCTCTTAGTACAAATTAGTATTTATTTTCAACTATATTCATATTAAATTGTTTTAAAATAAAAACACGGTTAACGAATGAAAAAAGTCTTGTTATTCTCCTTTTTCCTGGTGCTCGGACTCATCGTCTCGCAGCTCTTACCCGCTTGGGCCGGTACGCACTACGCCCTGGTAAAAACGATCTCCAACACCTTCCTTTTCGTCTGCCTCGCCTTTATCATGATTAATGTAGGGCGCGAATTCGAGATCGACAAAAGCCGTTGGAAATCGTACACCGAAGATTATTTTATCGCTATGGCCACCGCCGCTTTCCCCTGGATCATGGTCGCCTTCTACTATATCTTCGTGCTGCTCCCCCCCGATTACTGGGCAAGCTGGGACGCCTGGAAAGAAAACCTGCTGCTCAGCCGGTTTGCCGCCCCCACCTCGGCCGGTATTCTTTTTACCATGCTGGCCGCCGCAGGGCTGAAATCCTCCTGGGTCTATAAAAAAGTACAGGTACTCGCCATCTTCGACGACTTGGATACGATTCTGCTCATGATCCCCCTGCAAATCATGATGATCGGTCTGCGCTGGCAGTTGGGCGTGATTATCCTGGTCGTGATCTTACTGCTATGGTTCGGCTGGAAAAAGATGGGCTATTATAATGTACGGCAGGACTGGAAAGCCATTCTTTTTTATGCAGTCGTCACCTTTGCCGTGACACAGATCGTCTATCTCGTCTCCAAATATTTTTACGGCGAAGACGCCAGCATTCATATCGAAGTACTGCTGCCTGCCTTCGTGGTGGGCATGGTGATGCGCCATAAACATATCGATACGCGTATCGAACACCAGGTAGCCGATCTGATCTCGTACCTTTTTATGTTCCTGGTAGGCGTCAGCATGCCGGTTTTTATCGGGATGGATTTTGCCGGCGAGACGGTGGCCGCAGCTACCATTACGGGCTCGCAGGCCATGATGTCGTGGCCCGTGCTGGCGATGCACGTGGTAATCGTTTCCTTCTTGTCGAATATCGGCAAGCTTTTCCCGCTCTTCTTCTACCGGGATCGGCTCAAACGCGAACGGCTCGCGCTCTCGATCGGCATGTTTACCCGGGGCGAAGTGGGAGCAGGAGTTATTTTTATTGCCCTGGGCTATAATTTAGGAGGGCCGGCGCTTGTAATTTCTGTGTTGACGATAGTGTTAAATTTAATTTTAACCGGTATATTTGTGGTCTGGGTTGAAAGACTCACCCGCAGCGCTTATAACCAGCAACGCGTCGGGGCTGGCTCTGCGGGGTAAACAAATTTACAAACAGCATTTTCGGAAAGAGGGCCGGTTCCTTGTTAACCCACCGGCCGCTCTTCCATCAGTATCGATTATGGAACGTACCATTCATGTGATCCTCAAACCCTTGCGTCGCTTTGCCATTCAAAAGCCGAACGCTAGTTTCTTACTCTTTATGGCCATGATCGTGGCCATGCTGCTGGCCAATTCGCCTTGGGCGCCAGCCTATCATCATCTTTTATCGTTCCCGATCGATTTGCAAGCCAATCGTTTTAATTTTTTCGCCCATCATGGGGAGCCTATGTCTATGCTCGCTTTTGTGAACGATGCGTTGATGGCGGTTTTCTTTTTTGTGATCGGGTTGGAGATCAAGCAAGAAGTACTGATCGGCGAGCTGAGTTCCGTACGCAAAGCGTTGCTGCCTATTTTGGCCGCTACGGGAGGCATGATCGTGCCGGTGCTTTGCTATATGCTGGTGTGCACCTCGTCGCCCGAGGCCGACGGGGCGGCTATCCCGATGGCTACGGATATTGCTTTTGCCTTGGCGGTGCTGGGGTTGCTGGGCAAACGGGTGCCGCTGAGCATGCGTATTTTCCTTACGGCCTTGGCTGTGGTGGATGATATTGGGGGAATTATCATCATTGCGCTCTTTTATAGCGGCTCGATTGCTTTCGGGCCTTTGCTTATTTCGCTGGCCATTTTGTTGGCGTTGTACATGGGGGGGAAGATGCGTATCCATGCGATGGCTTTCTATTATGTGGCCGGGTTTGTGGTTTGGCTGCTTTTCCTGGAGTCGGGTATCCATCCTACGATAGCGGGGGTGTTGGTGGCGTTTACCGTGCCGGCGCGGCCATCGGTGAAGCTGGATTCGTTTACGGCGCAGATGAAGGGGTATCTGGAGATGTTGGATTATACGGAGGTGCGCCAGTCGAAAAAGGCGATGGTGCTCACGCCTACCCAGATTCAGGTGTTGAATAATATTCATACCTTGGCGGATCGAACGATTAGTCCGTTGCAGGCCATCGCAAACCGGTTGCATCCGGTGGTGAATTATTTTATTTTGCCGCTTTTCGCTTTTGTGAATGCGGGGGTTACCTTCGGGGATATCCGGCCGGAGACGTTGTGGAATGTGCCGCTGGCTGTGTTCGCGGGATTGTTTATCGGTAAGACGATCGGTATTTTTTCTTTTTCTTATCTTTTTGTCAAGAGCGGCCTGGTGGCTATGCCGGCGGGTATGAGCAAACGTACGTTGCTAGGTGTGGCGATGTTGGGGGGTATCGGCTTTACGGTGGCTCTCTTTATCGCTAACCTTTCCTTCGACGCCGCAGCGGCTGGGGGTGCGGATCTGCTGAACCAGGCCAAGTTGGGTGTCTTCGCCGGGTCGTTCGTATCGGGGGTTGCGGGGTATATGTTATTAAAGCGGACGTTGCCCCGAGGGGAAGCCCCGGGGCTTGCCCGGTAAAGGATTTCGGGAGGAAAGGTTTCGGAGGGTAAGGTTTCGGGGGAAAGGCGCTATCCCCGGGCAGGGAATAGGTGTGATTTTTAAAAAAGAAGGTTTTTAACAGCAAAGACGACGGAGCCGTCGCCGCTAGATTCATGTGGCACGCGATGGGCAGCGAATCGGCCCTCGTCGTTGGTATTGTTGCGGTTGCTGCCATCGTCGGCATCTTACCGTTGCTGCCGTTGTTGCCGTGCTTGTTGCCGTCGCCGTTGTTGTTACTGTTTCTGCCACTACCATCCTTGTTACCGTTGCCGTTTCGATTAAGCACGCAAGCAGCGCCGCTTTTCCCCTGCCGTTTCGAAGCCCCCGAACTGTCCGCCCGAACACTCTTTCACGCTCCCCCCTCCAAATTGTGAAGAAATACTAAATATGCTCTCTCCCTCTAAGTGCAATCCCCCCCGAAGTTTGTATATTCAAATAGAAAAACAATTTCGAAAGACAAAACAAAATACACCGCAAAAACATGAAAAACCTAGCAACAATCCTCGTCCTGCTCTTCGGGTTCGTCACCCTGCAAGGGAACGCCCAACACAAGCCCGCCCTCCGGTTCAGGGCCGACGGCAAGTTCAAGATCGTGCAATTTACCGACCTCCATTGGGACCCCAAATCGCCCGGATGCGCCACCACCACCGCCACCATCCAGCACGTATTACACACCGAGAAACCCGACGTAGCCATCCTTACCGGCGACGTGGTCACCGCCCGCCCCGCCGAGAAAGGCTGGCAATCCATCATTAAAATCTTCGAAGACGAAAAAATGCCCTTCGCCGTCGTCATGGGCAACCACGACGCCGAACAAGGCTACCCCCGCGCCACCCTCTACGACTGGCTCGAAAAATCCCCCTATTTCCTCGGCAGCAAAGGCCCCGACGCCCTGGCAGGATGCGGCAACTACGTACTCGAAGTACAGGGAGCCAAGCAGCCCGGCGTAGCCGCCCTGCTGTACTGCCTCGACTCGCACGACTATCCCGACAACCCCCGCAAATACGGCGCCTACGACCGCATCAAATACGACCAGATCGAATGGTATCGCACCCAAAGCGAACAGTATACGCAGGCTAACGGGGGCCAGCCCTTGCCCGCCCTGGCCTTCTTCCATATCCCCCTGCCCGAATACAAAAACATCCTGGGCAGCAACAACACCATCGGCACCAACGGCGAAAGCGTATCCTCGGCCGACATCAACTCCGCCCTCTTCTGCTCGATGATCGATAAAGGCGACGTGATGGGCGTCTTCACCGGCCACGACCACAACAACGACTACATCGGCCTGCACTACGGCATCGCCCTGGCCTTCGGACGCACCACCGGCATCGACGCCCGCGGCGAGCTTCAGCGCGGCGGCCGCCTCATCGAACTTACCGAAGGCCAACAGCAGTTCGACACCTGGATACGCACCCCCAAAGGAAAAGAACTGGCCTACTACTATCCCTCCGGCATCTCCTCGGTAGATGAAGCCCAACTCACCTACCTGCCCGCCAAAAAGGTACGCCCCACTCAAAAAGGCGTACACTATACATACTACGAAGGCCCCTTCAAAACCACGGCCGATTTAAGTGCGGACACCCAAGTCGGCCAAGGCACCCTGCCCGTCATCACCATTCAGCAATCCGCCGGCAAAGACCACTTCGGCTATACCTTCCGCACACTGATTAACATACCGGAGCGCGGCGTCTACCGCTTCTATACCTACTCCGACGACGGTTCCAAACTATTCATCGACGGCAACCTCGTGGTCGATAACGACGGTTCCCATTCCGCCGGCTACGTCTCCGGAAAAGTAGCTCTTGAGGCCGGTTACCACGAACTGCACGTAAATTATGTAGAAGACTATATGGGCGAAGAACTCGTCGTAGGCTACGGCAGCCGCCATATCCCCGACCAGGAAATCCCCGCCGAAGTTCTCTATTTGCCTGAGTAAATCCTATCCCGGCGGAAGCCCTTTCCACGCGAAAGGACTTCCGTTAGGCTTCTAAAATAAGGCCCCTTCCTTTGTTGTTTACCTTAAAGGCTTCTCTATACGGCGGAAGCTCTTTTACCACCCGCTTGCCTCATCCCGCCGGTTTTCCTTTACCCCAACAAAAGAGTGCCGTTTGTTTGCTATTTGAAAAGAAATCTTATCTTTGCCCTGTATGCCAGGAACTTCTGCAACGAATCTTTGTAAAAAATTCACCCGAAGAATCTTTGTAAAAATCCCTGTAAGCCAAGCCGGGCAACGTCTCCGGGCAAACCACGCTTTGCAAAGACCCTCGTGCAAGCCCCCGAAAAATCGTCGTGCAAATACCCGATGATCGTCGCGCAAGCCCCTGAAATCGTCGCGCAAGCAGCTCGAAAATAAAAAAACAGACAAAAGCAAATTACCTCAAATCCGATACAAATGAAAAACCACTTGCTTATCCTCACCTTTCTCTGGGGGATGCTCAGTTGTCAACCCCGGTCGGCCGTCGATTTGAAATTCCATGCCAACGGTCGCTTCAAAATCGTACAGCTCACCGACCTGCACTGGGCCCCCGGGCTGCCCTCCTCGGAGCAAACCACCGCCACCATCCGGCACCTGCTCAAAACGGAAAAGCCCGACCTGGTCATCCTCACCGGCGACGTCATCACCGCCACCCCGGCCCGGGAAGGATGGACGGACATCCGCCAACTCTTCGATGGCGCCCGCACCCCCTTCGCCGTCGTGATGGGCAACCACGATGCCGAGCAACACATCACCCGCGAAGAAATTTACGACCTGCTGAGCGCCTCGCCCTATTTTGCCGGCGAGAAAGGCCCCGCCGACATCCACGGATGCGGCAACTTCGTGTTGCCCGTCAAAGCCTCCCGCTCCGACCGGCCGGCCGCCCTGGTGTACGGCTTCGATTCGAACGATTACCCCGCCAACACCCTCAAATTCGGCCATTACGACTGGATCCGGCACGACCAGATCCAATGGTACCGCGAGCAGAGCCAACAATTCACCGCCGCCAACCAGG
>DBFJSK010000284.1:0-17199 GCA_048403675.1 Tannerellaceae bacterium
GCCTTTTCTTATCCATCGCGAAAGCGTCAAGCTCGGCTTCTGCCGAAGCCGAGCTAAGTTGCGTCATTTTTGCATACTGCTTTATGGTGAGGCATTTGTGTGTTTCTAAGTAAGCCATCGCCATTGCAAATCGTTCCTTTTGGTTGAAACGATTGCTGAGATGAGATGTTACGTCAGGTCGAGTCGCAACGGTAACCACCCGATGCGGATGGTAAGGCCAATGTTGCGCATTTGCGGTTCCGCCAACCCATGCCATACCAATTACCAGTATTCCTGTTTTCCATTTTCCTGTTGTACACATAGTCTTTTATATTATTTCGTGATACATTCCTATTACACGTCCCTCTTTGGGAGTTCATTTGAATAGACGTTCTACATAAAAGACCTTACAAAAGGACAAAAGTAAAATTGAACCGGTATTTTATTCCTATATCTTACTACCAAACATTCCGGTGAATCCTATCCTTCACCCGTATCTCTTTCTGTTTGCAGCTATGTGCGTTCTCAGCCGGATACCCGATAGCGAGGAAACAGGTGAACTCGTACCCTTCGGGTGCGCCCACCACTTGCTTTACATGTTCCGGTTCGTTACCGATGGGAATACGGAACGCACATGCCAGTCCCTCCGCCGTGGCCGCCAGCAGGATATTTTCCACCGCAGCCCAGGCGGAGGCAAAATAGTTCAGCGCACTTTGATCGGCCGGCCGGCACAGGGGGAAATCCTTTTGCCGGAAAAACGGCAGGACAAGGCAGTTGCTCTCGATGAGCATCCGTTGCTGTTTGGGCAGTGCATCCACAAACATGGCGTGTTCGTCCTTGTCCATCCAATCGGTGGCGGCCTTGATATAAGTTTGCTGAATGACTTCGGTGTTTTTCGCCATGGGCGCGATGATACGCGAAATATTTTCCCGCCCCCTTACCACAACAAACTCTTTCTGGTGCAAATGATCGTTGGTCGGAGCCTTGAAAGCCGCCGACAAAATCTTTTCCAATACTTCGTCCGAAACTTCCTTATCGGAAAAATCGCGGATGGTTCTTCTTTTCTCCAATACTTCATAGAATACCGCTTGCGAGCTACTGAAACAGTCGCAGAAACAGGTGTCGGAAATAGCCTATAGGGTCGGATTCAACGATGTGCCCCATTTTGGGCGGGTGTTCACGAAGGCTGTCGGCATGTCGCCCTCCAAGTACCGGAAGTAACGTAATTATCCCCTTACCATTCTCTTTTCCGGATAAAAACGAGAAGGATAAGGGGATTTCATGGGGTACCACTTCCATCGGAAGACAAGTTTACCTTATTATTCCACCTTCACCCATTCGCCCCGCGTATTGGCCCGCACCAGGCGGTCATACATGGCCTGGCAAGAAACCGGAGGCAAATAAAAGCGCCCGGGATACACGGCGCAAAGCGGAATCCGCACCGTCACCTGACGTCCCGGAGGCAAATTATCAATATAGCTATACACCCGGTCGTCTCGGATATCCTGATAGCTCACCCCGACCGGTTCGGCAGCCGTCGCGGCTCCATCCAGGAAACGGGTATTCAAAATCTCCCATCCTGCCGGAAAGATCTCCGACAAAACCAAGTGCCTGTATCCCCTGGAAGAAGCATTCTTCACCGTCACCACCGCCGTAAAATTAGCGCCCTGCTTCAGATCGGCCACCTGCACCGCACGGCCGCTCCCGTCAACATAACTAACTGCCAACGAAATGCCCTCGGCATATGCTTCTTCTTTCCCCTCGGCCGGTACCCCTTCGGTAATCACCCGCACAAACAATGTCGATTCGCCCCGGTTCGTCACTTCTACCGGAACCTGGCGAGGCGCCTTATCGAGCAGCGGCTCCATCCAGAAATGCTTATCGGTACGTATCGTATTTCCTTTTCCGGCCGCCGTATACGAAAAATTCATCGTTCCGCTCACCGGATAGCGTTGCATATACTCCGACATCGCCACCAAGGCATAAGCGGTCGATTGCGTACTCAACCACTCGTCGGAAGCCAGCACCTTCGAAATTTCAACCGCCAAGGCGCCCGCCTCCTGCCCGTTCCCGAGCAAACAGAGCGTTTGCAAACGAATCGCCTGGTCGCGCACGTCGCTGCCGAATGTCAGGTCGTCGTCGCCATAAGATACCGTTTCGGGCGTCGTCCGGCGGATCAAAGTTTCCGCCACATCCTTCCGCCCGGCCAAGGCATAGGCGGAAGCCAACAACCAACGACTGGGCGAAGAAAGCGACGAAAGTTCCTTCAGCCGGTTCATCGCCCCTACTTCAGGGGTGCCGGCCAGCGCCAGCACGTACAACCGGTAAGCCTCCGTCATTCGTTCCGAACGCGCCTCGGGCGATTCGACCGCTTTCCACGCCCGAGCCACCAATCGCAGATTAGCCAATACACCCTTTTTCAAGGATTCCGGTACCACATATCCTTTCCCTTCGGCTGCCAATAAGAAGTGGGCGGCATACACCGTACCCCATCCGTTCACACTCGTGCCTCCGGGCCAATAAGCAAAAGCTCCTTCTACCGTTTGATACGACCGTAAGCGGCGGATCACCTCTTTCACCGCTTCCTCGGCCATTTCCTGCTGCCGGGCCGTCAGATCGGCCAGTTGGGGCAGATACAATTGCGGGAACGCCTTGGAAACAATCTGTTCCACGCAGCCGTGCGGATAGTCGATCAGGAAATCCAACCGGGCCGCCAAATTGAGCGGCGGCACATCGGCCACATCCAATGACAGGCTGTTCGTAGCCGGCTCACCGGGCAACGTAACCGTTTGTTTCCATGATTTCCCGGCTTCCAAGGTAGCGGCCACCACCTTCACCTGGGGCTGGCGAACCGACCGGATCTCGATCGGTGTGGCGTATACCGCCTTTTCTCCCTTTCCGGTGGCCGTAATCGTTACCTGCCCGGTTCCCGGCTGATCCTTCACGCGAATACGGAAAACCGCCATCCGATCCCCTTTGCGTTCGAAGGTAAGCGTTTGCGAAGCGGCTCCTATTACTTCCATATTGGGCGAACAAACAATCGAAACCTGTACCGGCCCTACCCCGTCTTCCGTGGCAAATACCGTAGCCGGAACACTCATCTCTTCGCCTACGCCGATCACGCGGGGCAACGTACCGAGCAACATTACCGGTTTGCGTACCATCGCCGTCTTATCGGCATGTCCGTACGCCTGGCCGTTGCCGGCTACAACCATTACTTTCACCCGGCCGTTATAATTCGGCATGGTATACGTATGTCGGTTCGTCTGGCCTTTTTTCAGTAAGAAAGGCCCGTCGAACACCACGACCGGCCGGAACCGGTTGACAATGGCTTTCGGCCCTTTATTGAGCGCGTCGTCTCCTCCGATGCTAAACAATTGCTCGATCTTGCCTCCGTAGGCACCTACTACATAATTATACAAATCCCAGGTACGCACGCCCAATGCCTCGCGGGCATTGAAAGCTTTCCAAGGTTCGGGGGTGCGGAAATGGGTCAGATCGAGCAAGCCCTCGTCCACAATGGCCAACGTATACGCCATTTCGCGTCCGTTCTTCTCGGAAACGCCCACCGTATACGGTGTTTCCGGCTTGATTTCGGAGGCAACGCTTATTTGAGGCAACAGATGGCTTTCGGCCGAGGTTACCGTAAACGGTACTACGCCGTAAAGCCGGATAGGCAAATCATTTTTCGTCAATCCGTGGGGTTGCAACAAGGTAATATATACATAGGCGTTCGGTTGCATTTCGGGCGTTACTTCCCATTGCAAGGTTGTTTCTTTAGCAGCGCAGGTATATTCGGCTACGGATAATACCCGGCTGCCGTTCTCGATACTGACAATGGCCCGGCTCCCTGCGGAAGAAGGAATCGTGACCGTCATTTTTTCGCCCGGTTTATATTCTTCTTTATCTGTTTTGAAACGCAGTACCGAAGCCGCATCGGCGCCTTCGGCATCGCGCCGGCCTTGGTTGTAAGGCCAATCGAAATAGCTTAGGATGCCGGCTGCATGTTTGCTGTCTTTATCTTTCACGGAAATAAAATACGTGCCCCATTCGTTATCGGTAAATGCCAGCGAAAAACGGCCTTTCCCGTCGGCGCCGGTACGTACCGTGAAATTTTTCACCGGTTTATTGTAGGCATCCGACATATAGCTGGCCAGGTTGCTCTGATCCGAACTCCACCACCAATACCAGTTTACTTTGAATAGGCTCACTTCCAAATCCGTACCGGCGATAGGGTTGCCTTGATAACCGACCGATGCGACTTCGTAGGTATAGGTTGTTCCGGTATTTAACTGCTCTTTCTCGTGTTGGGGCGATTTGATACCGGCATATCGTTTGTAAGGCGAGTAGCGGAAAAGGCTGCCGTCGATACTGAAATCGCCCGACTCTTCGAATACCCGCGTCACCAAATTCGCTTTCAACATGCCGGGAGCCGCCGAACCGACCTCGAAGCGGGCCGGGATGGTGGCGTTCCCCTCGTCGTCGGTCTGTCCGCTAATCAACTTACTCTCTTCACTGTTGAACGTACGGGCCGGATCGTCGAAATAAAAGCCCGGAAAAGCGGGAAAAGTGGTAGGGGTAGCGATAAATGTCGCCTGGATATCGTATTTCAACCGGCGCGCCGTCGCGCCCTGCAACCATTCTACATGCAAACGGGCATCGAGCGGTTCGCCTTTGAGCACTACTTTTTCAGGCAGACGCAGATCGATTTTGAGCCGGTTGGGTTTGATCGATTCGATCCGTAACCGTTTGTCAAACGTAACGCCTCCTACCGTGATACGGGCATTCCACACGCCGGTCGGCGCATCGGCTTCGGTGGGTAGTGCGAAAGTGTACAACCCTAATTCGCCTCGGGTACGTATCTGGCGGGTATAAAGCTGGCCGAGGGGATTATACAATTCGAGGTTCACCGGGTGGGATGCCGGCAGTTTAGCCTGTTGATCGTTCAGCATAAAGCCCAGGAAAAGCGTATCGCCCGGACGCCATACGCCGCGATCGCCATAAATAAAGCCTTTCAGTCCTTTTTGCACCACTTCGCCGGACACATCGAACGAGCTGAGCGAAAGCGCCGACCCGTCGTCTACCCGCAGATAAGCCCGCTGTTTGCCGTCGGAGCCGATCAGGTAGAAAGGTTTGCCCGCCGAAAGCGAAAGGTTCACGCTTCCCTTTTCGTCGGTTTCTCCCGCTGCGATGGCTTGATTCTGGAAATTGTATGCCACCACTTTCACACCCTTCATCGGATTGGTATCCAGTAAATTATGTGCCAAAACGATCATCTCGCCCGCCTCTCCGGCCATGGCCGTCAAGCCCAGGTTGCTGGCCAGTACGTTTTTACCGACGCTCTTATTGAAATAGTAACTCTCGGTACAAGGATCGTTGCGCTCGTTGTAGTTGTAATCCGACCAATCCAGATCGTTATTGAAATAATAATAGCCGCCGGCGTCGAACCGGCTGGTTTCTTCTTTCAATTTAATTTCGTCGTCGGCCAAGATCTGCTGCTTGGTTCGCTTCACCGAATCGGCGCAGGGATAAGCGGAAAGCGATTTATCAAAAGAAAGTTCCAACCGGTAAATCGCGCCCGGTTCGGGTTCGATGAGCTGGCTGAGATCGACGGCGTAGGTGTTCCAATGGGAAAGATCGGCCGCTGCTTCGTCGAGGAAAATCGTTCGGCGGGCCACCAGCCGCCCTACCCGCATCAAATCGGAGGTTTCATCCAGGTTATTTACTTGTAGGAACTGGCCGATATTTTGTTCGAATATCTTTATAACGCGTGCCGTTACGCCGCGCAGGTAAATAGCCTGGAAAGGCACCGTAAGCTTGTCGGAGCCAGGAATAATCACGCCGTTGCCGACAAACCGGACGCCGGGCAAATCACTTTCCACTTGTACCTGGCGCGTAACGTCGGCCGGCAGGTTCAATCCGCTCCCGCTGCGTATACCTTTATTAATATGGACGTTCAAAGCTCCCGTCCGGTCGGGATCGGGGTAAAGGAAAAGTTTATTCCCCTCTGCCCGAACGATTTCGGACTTATTGCCGCCGATAAATGCCAATCCCCGCAATTCCTGGTCGGGATCGAGCCGTTTGGTAAACGTTACCTCCACATAACGTTCCGGTTGGCTTACATAGGTCGCGTCATAGACGGCAAATGTCTGCTGGCCGGGGATCTCGATCTGAAGTAAGTCGTCCTCCGGCAACTTTTGTTTATTGGGTGCAACCGATAAGGTAAGCGTACGGGAAGCCTCGGCGCCGGCCGGCACGTTGGTAAGGGTCAATTCGTGCTTTTTGCCGTCGGGGCTATGCTGCCAGGACGACTGTACCGGTTCGGAAAAACGAACGAGGGATTCGACGGTCCCCGGCGTTTCCCGATCGGGCGTATACACCGTACAGATCAGGTCGTATCCGTTTTCGTTTTTATCGTTTATATCCAGCGATTGGAGATGGGCCTTTAGGGCCAGCGGAAGGGTGGTGAATCCGAACGTAAAGTCTTTCGCTTTTCCTTCGGCTTCGAACCAGTCGGAAAGATCGGCGGTCAGCCGGTAATCGGTATCCGGAGCGAATCCGCCGGAAGGATGGAATACCACCGTCCGGTCGTTCTCCCATTGAAATTCGCCGGATACATCGGGTCGGATACGAAGATGCTTTTTCAGGGAAGCCGCCGTAGCCTTATCCGGCGCAACGGATTCGCTGAAAATCAGGTAGACGGGGGCGTACCGGGAAATTTTTCCGGTGGTGAAAGCCTCTACATACGGATTGAAAGGGGGCTTGGTTGCGGTATCGTTGCCTGGTTTTACCTGGCAGCCCGAAAGCCACGCCAAAAGACAAAACGAGTAAAGAAAGTAAAGATATTTTGTCATATGCTTCGGATTTAAACGGTCAATGAACAAATTTATAATTAAATTTCTTATTTCCAGCCTTTCAGCCTGAGGAATGCGCCGTTTTTTGTGAATATTAACCGGCTGAAAAAACCATCGCCGGAAATAAAAAATAAATTTGTATTCCATTAAACGAATGATTCATTTTTTTGACTTTTTCAATCGATCAATTATGCGGATTTCCCGACGTTCCCTGCTTTATTTTTTCCTGGCGGCCGGTCTGGCGGCGGGGATAGCCCTCTATCTGTGGGTTCCGCGCCAATTGTTCCCCGCCGTCTACTCCACCCTTTTGTATTCGGCCGACGGGCAGTTGCTGGGGGCCCGGATCGCTCCCGACGGGCAGTGGAGGTTTCCGCCCCGGGATACGTTGCCTGGCAAATTCGTGACCGCGTTGCTGAATTACGAAGACAAACGTTTTTACGTGCATCCCGGGATTGATTTCGTAGCCGTACTCCGAGCGGCAAAATTAAATATGCAGGCTGGAAAGGTGCAGAGCGGCGGAAGTACCCTTACCATGCAACTGGCTCGCCTGGCCAGAGGTAGTAAGCCGCGGACGTTCTCGCAAAAGATCATTGAAACGGCCTGGGCTTTATGCCTGGAAACACGGTATAGCAAATCTGAATTACTGGCTTTATATGCCGCACACGCCCCTTTCGGGGGGAATGTAGTGGGAGTGGAAACCGCGGCCTGGCGTTATTTCGGACGCAATGCTTCCGATTTGTCGTGGGCCGAATGCGCCACGCTGGCCGTTTTGCCGAATGCACCGCGCTTGATTCATCCGGGCCGTAATCGGCGTGCGCTCAAAGTGAAGCGCGACGGTTTACTGGCGCTTTTATATAAAAAAGGCGTACTCGACCGGACAACGTACGAACTGGCCTGTATGGAACCGTTGCCCGACGCCCCGGTTTCGCTCCCCGATGAAGCGCCGCACCTGACGGAACGTTTGGTGGCTGAAACGCCTGGATGCCGGATCACCGCTTCGGTGCGGCGGGGGCTTCAACTACAGGTACAAGCGCTGGTAGACCGATATGCAGGGGAATACCGGTCGAATCATATTTACAACCTGGCGGCGGTGGTAGCCGATGTGGAAACAGGAGAAGTATTGGCTTATGCGGGGAATGCCCGGCGACGCAAAAATCAGCCGGAAGCAGGCAACCAGGTCGATATTATCCCGGCGCCGCGCAGTACGGGCAGTATCCTCAAACCGTTTCTTTACGCCGCTATGCTCGACGACGGGCAATTGCTTCCCTCAATGTTGGTTTCGGATGTCCCGCTGAACATCAACGGGTTCACACCTCAGAATTATAACAAGACATTTCAGGGGGCCGTACCGGCTCATGTGGCGTTGGAACGTTCGCTCAATGTGCCGCTAGTCAGGATGTTGTCGGATTACAATACCGGGAGGTTCCTTTCCTTGCTCAAATCGCTAGGCATGACTACGCTGCGTTTCTCGGAAGATCATTACGGGGCTTCCCTTATTTTAGGGGGGGCAGAAGGTACGCTTTGGGATCTTTGCGGCATGTATGCCTCGCTTTCGCGGACGTTGCTTCATTATGCTTCGTATAGCGGACGGTACGATCCGGGGGATATGCATCCGCTAAGGTTGCGGACAGACGGGGCGCAGGCGGATGAGTTAGGGACAGATGAAATACCAACGAGTGAAGAGCGGAAACGGGTGCAGCCAGCCGCCGGCGAACGATCGCCCATCCGTTCCGTAGCCGACAAGCGGCTGACCGATCGCGGAGTACTTTCCGCCGCAGCGATCTGGTTTACGTATGAAGCGATGTCGGCCTTGAACCGGCCGGAGGAAGAGGCCGATTGGCAGCAGTTCGAATCGATGAAGAAGGTGGCCTGGAAGACGGGGACGAGTTACGGGGGACGGGATGCGTGGGCCATCGGTACGACGCCTCGCTATGTGGTAGGAGTCTGGGCTGGAAATGCTTCTGGCGAAGGTCGGCCGGGATTGACGGGGGTAGGCAATGCGGCGCCGCTGATGTTCGATATTTTCTCACTCTTGCCGGCAAGCGGCTGGTTCGAAATGCCTTACGATGAAATGGAAACGGCGGCTATTTGCCGGGAGAGCGGACATAAGGCGTCGGCGTGGTGCGAAACCGTGGATTCGATGCTGATTCCGCGAGGGGGAATCGCTACGCGGGTTTGCCCTTACCATAAGCAGGTGCATCTTTCGGCCGACGGGCGGTATCGGGTGAATACGTCGTGCTATCCGGCAGCGCGTATCCTGACCTGTTCCTGGTTTGTGCTACCGCCGGCCCAGGAATATTATTATCGGAATTATCATCTGGATTACCGGCCGCTTCCACCCCTCAAACCTGGGTGCGAACCGGTGGCTGCACACCCGATCGGGTTGATTTACCCGGAACATAATGCGGTGCTTTTCTTACCGAAGGGATTTTCGGGTGAACCGGAAAAATTTGTTTTCAAGGCGGCGCATGCGCGGCCTGAAGCGGTATTGTATTGGCACCTCGACGAAACCTACCTGGGCGAAACCGCGGATAGGCACCAGATGGCTTGCCGGGTGGCGCCCGGGATTCATTTCCTTACCTTAGTGGATGAGGAAGGGAACAGGCGCAGGATTCGCTTTGAAGTCAAATAAAGAAAGGGGTGTCGGTTGTTTTTGCCAAAAAAATCCCTTGTTTTAGCTCGTCTGTCTCACTGCCGAAACTAAAACAAGGGAAGAATAGGGAAGAGCCTATTTGCGGGAATCGCGTATCGATTTATCGGAGGCTCTCTTTTTATCGGAAGCCTTTATGAAGGGATTTATCAAAGGGCTTTATCAAACCAGTTACCGAAATAGTACCGAAACAGTTATCGGAACGGTTACCGAAGCCCCCGGTTATCCAACAACGGGCCTACTTCCGGTTCGCGGCCGCGGAAATGTACATACATATCCATTGCATCATCGATGCCGCCGGGCGCCAGGATATAGGTGCGGAATTTATTCGCCACTTCCGGATCGAAAATATTTCCGGCTTCTTTGTAAGCCTGAAAAGCGTCGCAATCCAATACTTCGGCCCAGATATAGCTATAATAGCCGGCCGTATAGCCGCCTGTCATCGTATGGGCGAAATATGTCGTACGATAACGGGGCGGAATCTGGCGCATTAATCCGCGATCGGCCAGCACCTTGGCTTCGAAAGCCTGCACGTCGAACTGAGCCGGGATTTCTTTGAGCACATGGTAATCCATATCCAGCAAGGAAGCTGCCAGGTATTCCATCGTAGCAAAACCCTGTCCGTATTTGCCGGCTTTCACGATTTTATCCACAATAGCCTGAGGAATTACCTCGCCGGTCTGATAATGTTTCGCGTACACTTTCAGCACTTCCGGTTCGAACGCCCAATGTTCCATTACTTGCGAAGGCAGTTCCACAAAATCGACGGGTACATCCGATACGCCTTCGTAATGAACATCGGCGAAAAGACCGTTTAGCGCGTGGCCGAATTCATGAAAGACGGTGGAAGCTTCGTCGGCTGTTAACAAGGCCGGTTGTCCTTCGGCCGGCTTGCTGAAATTGAACACAGTAGTAACGATGGGTGCCACCCGCTTGCCGTCCTCATACCGTTGCGGACGATAGGAACCGCACCAGGCGCCTCCGCTTTTGCCCGGACGGGTGAAGAAGTCCATATATAATACGCCCAGGTGCGTACCGTCCTTATCCTTACATTCGAAGGCGCGGGCATCCGGATCGGGCTTGGGAATGTCGTTGATTTCGGTAAACGTAATGCCGTATAATTTGCCGGCTACGTAGAAAGCGCCCTGCCGTACCTGATTCAATTCCAGGTAAGGACGCACTTCGTTTTCGTCGAGGTCGAACTTGGCTTTCCGGGCTTTTCCGGCGTAATAGCGCCAATCCCATCCTTCGGCTTCGAATTGGCCTCCTTCTTTCCCGATTTCGGCTTGGATGTCGCTCAGTTCCTGCTTTGCTTTGGCCAGCGCCGGCGTCCAGATCTGATCGAGCAGGCGATAGACGTTCGTTTCATTTTTCGCCATATTTTCTTCCAATACGAAAGCTGCGAAATCGTCGTAACCCATCAAGCGGGCTTTTTCCAGCCGGGCGGCTACCAACTGCTTCACGATCTCTTTATTGTCGTTGGCATTTCCGTTGTTTCCGCGGTTCAGGTAAGCCGTGAAAATCTGCTGGCGCAAATCGCGGTTGTCGGCATATTGCAGGAAGGGCATGATGCTCGGGTTATGCAGCGTAAACAGCCATTTACCCGACATGCCGGCTGCAGTGGCGGCTTCGGCGGCCGAAGCGATCAGCGTTTCGGGCAAGCCGGCCAGATCTTCTTTTTTATCGACTACCAATTGGTAAGCATTCGTTTCTTTCAGCAAATTCTGCCCGAAAGTAAGTTCGAGGGAAGCGATCTGCTCATTCAGTTCCCGCAACCGGGATTGCTGGTCGGCCGAAAGGTTTGCTCCCCCGCGTACGAACGATTTGTAG
Organism: Tannerellaceae bacterium; assembly: GCA_048403675.1. Classification (GTDB taxonomy): domain Bacteria; phylum Bacteroidota; class Bacteroidia; order Bacteroidales; family Tannerellaceae; genus Parabacteroides. The sequence continues at coordinate 11,314 of DBFJSK010000284.1, forward strand.
GTTTCCTCCAACAATTTCTGTTGTTCTTTATCGAGCGATAAAGAGGCGCGGTTGTCGTATATCGTTTTGATACGGGCAAACAGCAAGGGATTGAGCCGGATATTATCGGCATGTTTGGACAACAGCGGCGAAAGTTCCTGCTCAAGCGCCTGGATCTCGTCGGTTGTATTCACGCTCGACTGGCCGAAAAAGGCAGCCCCCACGTTCGACAGCAAACGGCCGCTGCGGTCGTAGGCTACCAGCGTATTTTCGAAGGTAGGTTCATCGGGGTTATTCACAATGGCGGCTATTTCGGCTGCCTGTTCTTCCATGCCTTTGAGGAAGGCCGGTTTGTAATGGGCTACTTCGATCTGGTCGAAGGGAGGGACGCCGAAAGGTGTGGTATATTCGGCGAAAAACGGATTAGCTCCCTCGGCGGCTGTTTCGCTCTTTTTAGACGAGCTGCATGCACCGAGTACCACGGCCAGCGAGGCGGCCATCAGTATTTTATTCATATACGTTTGTTTATATTAATAATAACGGAGGCAAAGATACGGAAGTTTTCGCTTACTTTCGGCATTTAATCGTTAATATGAAACCGTTATGAAGAATAGAATTTGTGAACTTTTCGGAATCGAGTATCCCATCGTACAGGGGGGCATGGTGTGGTGTAGCGGCTGGTGGTTGGCTTCGGCGGTAAGCCAGGCAGGCGGCTTGGGGCTGATCGGAGCCGGATCGATGCATCCGGAGATGCTACGGGAGCATATACGTAAGTGCCGGGCGGCGACGGATAAACCATTCGGGGTGAATGTGCCGTTGCTGTATCCGGAAATCGATACGCTGATGCAATTGATTGTGGACGAGGGAGTGAAAATCGTTTTCACATCCGCCGGCAACCCGAAAACCTGGACGGGCTTTCTGAAAGAAAAAGGCATCCGGGTGGCGCATGTGGTAAGTAGCTCGAAGTTTGCCACCAAGTGTGAAGAAGCGGGCGTGGATGCGGTGGTAGCCGAAGGATTTGAAGCGGGCGGACATAATGGCCGCGAGGAGACAACGACCTTCTGTTTGGTGCCGGCCGTACGCCGGGCGACCGCTTTGCCCTTGCTGGCGGCAGGGGGTATCGGCACGGGAGAGGCTATCCTCGCCGCGCTGGCTTTAGGCGCCGACGGGGTGCAAATCGGTACGCGGTTCGCTCTGACGCAGGAGAGTTCGGCGCATGAAAATTTCAAACGGTTTTGTTTCAATCTGAAAGAAGGTGATACGAAATTAGTCTTGAAAAAACTTATGCCCACGCGTTTGGCAAAGGGAGATTTCCTAACGGCCGTGGAAGAAGCGGAAGCCCGGGGAGCCTCGGCCGAGGAATTGCGGGTCTTGCTGGGAAAAGGCCGGGCTAAAAAAGGCATTTTCGAGGGAGATCTGAAAGACGGCGAACTGGAGATCGGACAAGTTTCTTCCCTATTCTGGGAGCTACAATCGGTCGATGACGTGATGCACGAGCTACTGAAAGCCTATAAGTTATCGCTATTGAATATCAATTCTACGCCGCTTCAAGAGTTCGAAGCATAAAGAAAAACGGGCTGCCTCCCGGCCGGGGGGGGCGGCAGTCCGCTGCGTTTCCTTTCCGGATGAGCTTTTTGCCGGCTCCGGCCTCCTAGCTGTTGCCAGGCACGTATAAAGGCTACTCCGCCGGTAATTTTCCTACCATGTGCAAAGGGTTTACCCAGGCGTCGAATTCTTCGGCCGTCAGGTATCCCGATTCTACCGCCGCTTCTTTCAGCGTCTTATTCTCTTCAAAGGCTTTATGGGCGATCTCCGCGGCCTTATCATACCCGATCTTCGGATTCAGGGCTGTCACCAACATCAGCGAATGATCCAGATGGCGCCGGATTGTTTCCTTTACCGGTACGATACCGCTGACGCACCGATCGTTGAAACTCCGCGCGCCTTCGCCGAGTAGCCGGGCGCTTTGTAGGAAATTGGCGATAATCATCGGTTTGAATACATTCAGTTCGAACTGCCCCGAGGCTCCACCCACCGAAACGGCTACATCGTTGCCCATCACCTGCGCCGCAATCATCGTCAACGCTTCGCATTGGGTGGGATTCACTTTTCCCGGCATAATCGAAGAACCCGGTTCATTGGCCGGCAGCCGGATTTCTCCGATACCGGCCCGAGGCCCGGAAGCCATCAGGCGAATATCATTGGCTATTTTCATCAAACTTACCGCTACGCTTTTCAAAGCGCCGTGGGCTTCCACCAAGGCGTCGTGCGTGGCCAGGGCTTCGAATTTATTGGGCGCCGTTACAAAAGGCAATCCGGTCAGCTCGGCAATCCGGCGCGCCGCCTCTTCGGCAAAGCCGGGGGGCGTGTTGATACCTGTTCCCACGGCCGTGCCGCCCAAGGCTAATTCCGATAAATGAGACATCGAATCTTTTACTTGTCGGATACCATATTCCAGTTGGGCTGCGTAGCCGCCTATCTCCTGCCCCAAAGTGAGCGGAGTGGCATCCATCAAATGCGTACGGCCTATTTTGACGATCGGCATAAACTCGCGGCTTTTCTCCACCAAGGTGCGATGAAGCGCTTCCAGCCCCGGTACGGTAACTTCCGCCAACAGTTTATAGGCGGCTATATGCATGGCCGAGGGGAAGGTATCGTTGGAGGATTGCGAGCGGTTGACATCGTCGTTGGGGTGAAGATACTTTTCAGAGTCGGTCAGTCGGCCGCCGCGAAGCACGTGGGCCCGGTTGGCAATCACTTCGTTCACGTTCATATTGGTTTGGGTTCCGCTACCGGTTTGCCAGATTACCAGCGGGAACTCGGCGTCGAGCTGTCCGGCCAGAATTTCGTCGGCGACGCGACCGATAAGTTCGCATTTTTCGGCCGGTAATACGCCTGCATCGCGATTGGCCAAAGCTGCTCCTTTTTTCAGGTAGGCGAACGCGCGGATTACCTCTTCAGGCATCCGGCTCGTATCGCGGGCAATCGGGAAATTGGCTATACTCCGTGCGGTTTGCGCACCGTAATAAGCATCCTGAGGCACCTTAACCTCTCCCATCGTATCTTTTTCAATTCGGTATTCCATATCATTCTGTTTTTTATCTTCGGTAAGTAATCTGGGCTGCATAAGCTGCCGGGGTGGCCGGGATGCGCTAAAAAATCGCATCGGATATACAACTAACGGTTCGTCTGAAATGTTTACAGGGAGGAAAGGAAATGCATTATCTTTGTTTCACATAACCGAAGATAGGCGGCACCTCGGCATAATCAAGCTAAGCTTGCTTCTGCCCTCGGTTTGCACTATCTTTGCTCCACATAACCGAAGATAGGGGGCACCTCGGCATAATCAAGCCAAGCTTGCTTCTGCCCTCGGTTTGCACTATCTTTGCATCCGAATCATTTGTAAAAAACTGCCGATAATATGGAACCGACTAAACAGACAGAAACGGCTTTTTTAGCCTCGGGTTGCTTCTGGGGAACCCAATATCATTTGAACAAACTGCCCGGTGTTGAACTTACGCTGGTAGGATATATGGGAGGTACGCTCGACCATCCCTCGTATCCGGAAGTAAAAACAGGAAAAACGGGCCATGTGGAAACCGTGAAAGTCGTCTTCGATCCGGAGCGCGTTTCTTTCGAACAGGTGCTCCGGCTTTATTTCGAAACGCATGATTTTACCCAGGTAGGCGGCCAGGGTCCCGATATCGGCTCACAATACCGTTCGGTTATTTTTTACACGTCGCCCGAACAAAAGGCAACGGCCCAGAAACTGATCGGAGAGCTGGAGTCCAAAGGCTATAAGGTGGCCACGGCTCTCGAACCGGCTTCCACTTTTTGGATCGGAGAAGATTACCACCAGCAATATTACGATCGGAAAGGCGAAAAACCATATTGCCACATTTACCGGAAAATATTCTGATTTATCCTCCTTTCCTGTAAAGGCGCTCCTCCCCTACCACCTTCCTCCAACCGGAAAGAAGAACCGACCGGAAGGAACGCCTGCCCAAAAGGGTAGCAGTCTGCCTAAAAGAACAAGGTACCTGTATAAAAAGACAGCGTGTCTACATGGAAGGATGGTATGCGCCTGCGAAAAGACAGTATGTCCGCACTCGCTCGCCATTTCTTCCGCTTTTTCACTTTTCCGGTACCTTCGGGCGCTTTCCCGGCGCCGTAACCCATTTCGATCCGCATCAATTTACCCATTAAAGAAACAATCTTAGCCTGTCGTTTCAGCATATAGGGCGAAGGATGGCCCGAATCGAATTTACGCGGATTGGGCAAGGAGGCTGCAATAAGAGCCGCTTCATTTTTGTCGAGCAGATAAGCATCTTTTTGAAAATGCGCCCTGGCGACAGCCTGCGCGCCATAGATACCATCCCCCATCTCGATCGAATTAAGATAGACCTCCATGATTCGTTCTTTCCCCCATATCCATTCAATCAATAAGGTAAAGTAAGCTTCGATGCCTTTGCGGATATAGGATTTGCCGGGCCAGAGAAAAACATTCTTGGCCGTTTGCTGGGAAATGGTACTGGCTCCGCGTACCCGGCCGCCTTTTTCCGCTTCGGAGCGGGCTTTCTGAATCTGCTCCAAGTCGAAGCCGTGATGGTCGAGAAACAGATTATCTTCGGAAGCCACCACAGCCTGTACCAGCGGTTGTGCGATTTTGTCGAGCGGTACCCAGCTATGAGCAAGTTTCAGTTTTTTCCCCTCCTGAAACTGTTCGACCGTCCGAATCAGCATCAAGGGCGTATAATATACGGGAATGAATTTATACGCCACCACCACCAATAGACTGGATACGAACAAACCGATCAGCAGGTTCCGGCTCCAGATCGCAATTCGTTTCATTAGCTGCTTTTTTTTCATTTCCTTTGCTGTTGGATTGCACAAAGATAAGGATATTTGGGAAAAGCTATTCCCAGATTAACCGTCTACATAGGATACGGATTCTTATTGAACACCGTTTCCCCTTCGCTCCGCCGGCTCCCCCTCCCGGCAAGCCCCTTTCCGAGCGCCCTTCCTTAAATATCCGCCAATTTCTTTAGCACCTCCATCCGGCAAAAAATAATCAATATATCCTCAGCCTCCAATACGAATTTAACATCCAGATGATCGATCACCTCATATTGCGTTTGTTTCAGCCCGATCAGATTCCGTACCTCCTTCGCGCGTTCGACTGCCACCAGCCGGAAACCGAAATTCTCTTCCGGCTTGATCGTTCCCAACGACTGCCCCACCAAAGCCGAAGGCGTCTTCACCTTATACAAATGATGCGTTTCCGTCACCTTATACCATTCTTTAAACAAACCGCCCAACGAACTCATCGAAGCATAAATCGTCGCAAAATCCTGTTCCGGCGTAATAATCTCCGACACCCCAATGGCCCGGATAATCGTCTCGTGAATAGGCGAAATCGCCCGGACAATCAGCTTATTCGCACCCAGACTTTTCAAAACGGCCACCGTCTGAATGGAGGTACCTATATCCTTTCCGAAGGTCACGATAATCGCATCCATCTCATTCAACGGCAACGTACTGAGCGCTGTCGGATCGGTCGCGTCCAGTTGAACGGCCCCCGAGGTATATCCTTTTACCGCTTCCACCCGAAGCATATTATCATCCACTCCGATCACCTCGTCGCCGATCTGTGTCAGGCTGGCCGCAATCGCACGCCCCAAATTACCTAAACCGATTACCAAATATTTCATATCTCTATTCGAATTACAAATTCATTTTTACTCATCTTCTTTTTACACTACATCAAAATATTCTCCTGCGGATACGTATAATGCCGCTTCCGATACTCCCGGCTGAAACTCATAAAGAAAGTCAGCACCCCGATCCGGCCCACCAACATGCTGCAAATAATAACCAGTTTCCCCACCTCGCTCAGTTGAGGCGTAA